>JANNFV010000425.1:0-2436 GCA_031380285.1 Hyphomicrobiales bacterium
GTCGAGGACGCGCAGCACCTGTGCCAGTTCCTGGCCACGCTTCATCACAAGGCCGCCTGGCGCATGCACAGCATACATCCCCTGTTTCTGCCGGAGTTCGGGATCCTTGACGATGCGGTAGAGCGGCATTTCCGAGGTGCGGCGAAAGATCGAGAACACGGCCTTGTCGCGCAGGAAATCCATGGCGTAATCGCGCCATTCGCCCGCTGCAACCATGCGCCCGTAGAGGCCCATGATGACCTGGAGTTCATGGCGGTCAAAGGCCACGATCTGTGGTGTCTTCTGTGCGGGGAACGGGGCCACCGTTGCCCATCCCCCCGTCGGACTGTCCCCGGAATTACTGTCGCTCAAGGCGATCCTCCGTCATAGCGACAAGCATGATGACGCGAGGGAGCCAGAGGGGCAAGCGGGGAATATCGAAGGCAGGATCGTCCTGATTGTTCCGCCAGGGCAATTCAATTCTGCACCCGCATGGTCGTCATGGCCGGGCTTGTCCCGGCCATCCACGTTTCCCTTGCAGCATGGCCAAACGTGGATGCCCGGCTCAAGACCGGGCATGACGATAGACTTGAATTGCCCTGATTGTTCCGCCCGGACAGGGTTAACCCTTCCTTGGGACAATTGCCTTAATTGTACGGGATGGCGCGGTGTGTTCTGCCGCGCCACGTGTTGCGTAACAGTAGGAGTGGGCAATGTCCCAGCGAAGCCTTGCAGGTTTCGGCGTTGCGATGGTGCTTCTGGCGGGTTGGCCAGCGGCGGCCCATGCAGAGCCGTCCCGCCCGCCCGCGCCCTCAGCCCCGCAGACGCCGGGCATTCAGGCACCCACCGCTGCCTCTCCCGACGCGTTCAAGCCTCAGGATATTCGCGACACCGAACCTGCCTTTGGTCCGGAATCGCTCTCGCGCACGCTTGTCGGCCTCAAGTTCTACGAGGATGTGGTCGCGCAAGGGGGCTGGTCCCGGCTGTCCGAGGGCGCCCGCGGCTTGAGGCAGGGCATGGATGGTTCGCATGTGCGGGCGCTGAAGGAGCGCCTTGCGGTATCGGGCGATCTCGACAATGCCAGCGCGGCTTCAGCGCAGTTCGATGCGGCCACGACCGCTGGCCTCAAGCGCTTCCAGGCGCGACACGGCCTGTCGGAGACCGGCAGCGTCGGTCGGCTGACCTTTGCCGCCCTGAATGTTCCAGCTGATATCCGGCTGAAGCAGTTGCGCGCCTCGGTAGAGCGGCTGCAGAACAACGTCTTCAAGTTCGAGAAGCGCTATGTCGTCGTCAACATTCCCGGAGCCGTGGTCGAGGCAGTGGCCAATGGCCGGGTGGAGCGGCGGCATCTGGCTGTCGTGGGCAAGAAGGAGCGGCAATCGCCCGTGATTTCCGCCCGCATCTCGTCGGTCAATCTCAATCCGCATTGGACGGTGCCCAACTCGATCATCAAGAACGATGTGGCGAAGGCGCTGAAGAAGGATCTGGCCTATCTCAACAAGCACAACCTGCGCACCTTGAACCACCAGGGCGAGGAGATCGATCCCAACTCGGTCAACTGGAACTTCAAGACGGCCCCCGGCTTCCTGCTGCGGCAGGATCCCGGTGCCCAGAATTCGCTGGGACAGCTGAAGATCGACATGCCGAATGTCGAGGCGGTGTACATGCATGACACGCCGAAGAAGGAGCTGTTCAAGCAGGATGTCCGCTTCCATTCCTCGGGCTGCGCGCGCATTTCCGATGTGCGCGACCTGGGTGCGTGGCTGCTGGCGGAGCAGGGCATCGACCGGGCGCAAATCGACCGCGATATCGATGCGGGGCTGCGCACGGAGATCAAGCTGAAGAAGCAGGTGCCGGTGGCCTGGGTCTATCTCACGGCTTATGCCGACGGGCAGGGCATGGTGCAGTTCCGCGAGGATATCTACGGCCTCGATACGCCGGAGGGCGTGGCGCAGACGACGCTCGACGGCAAGAAGAAGGTGCGGCCCGTTTCACCCGAGGCGGTTCCCGTGGCGGCGGCCAAGCCGCGCAAGGTGCCAGCAGGACCTGCCCTGGCGCAAAGGCCTGGCATTGATCCGATCATCACGGGCAGTTCTGCGACCAAGCGCGGGGCACCTGCACCGCGCCGCGCGGTGCCAGTGGTCAATCCGCAGGACAATCCGCTGCCGCCCAAGCCGATTCCGCTGGCGGAACGGTAGGAGGCTGCTGGCATCGGCATTGTGCGTCCTTCGAGGCTCGCCTTTGGCTCGCACCTCAGGATGAGGAATGCTGGAGGGTTGCAAAACTCAGTTCCGCCTCAACCTGAGGTGCGGAGCGAAGCGAAGCCTCGAAGGACGCACAACGCCGACGCTGACTAAAAAAGCCGCCCCGAGAGGCGGCTTTGTCATTTCAGAGTGATCCAGAAGCTCAGTTCATCCGGCCGCGCACGTCCTTGAGACCGGCAGCGATCAAATCATC
>JANNFV010000484.1:0-3426 GCA_031380285.1 Hyphomicrobiales bacterium
GATCACCACCCGTTCCAAGGTCTCCATTTCTTCGTCAGTCGGTGGTCTCATGTTGAAGACCGAGCAGGTCACCCGCCGTGGTCAGCATGATCGTCTCGATCGTCTTGAGGTTGGGCTTGGCCTCCTCCACGACATGGGCGAAGTTTTCCAGCACGAACAGCACTTTCGCGCCCGAATCATTGAGCTGATGTTCCAGCTCGCGCGGCGTGTAGAGCGGATTGACGTTGACCACCGTGAGGCCGGCACGCAGCACCGCGAACATTACCACGGGATAGGCCATGACGTTGGGCATCATGATGGCGACGCGGTCGCCCTTCTTCAGCCCCTTGGCCTGCAACCAGCAGATCACGGCATTGCTGGCCTTCTCGATCTCGCCGAAGCTCAGCTTCTTGCCGAAGCTCTCGAAGGCCGGGCGGGTTGCATAGCGCCGGGCACTGTCATTCAGCACATCGGCGATGGTGCCAGCCGACAGCGGATCGATCGTGGCGGGAACGCCAGCCGGATAGGATTTCAGCCACAGATGCGCAGCAGTGCTCATTGGTATCCTCCAAAGGCAGCCCGCCTCCCAGGCCGCCATCATTGTTCTTGTCCTTAAGTCGTTGATACCTGAACGATCAAGCGCTTTCGGAGAAGAGCAACATGGAGCCTTCCCCCATGCTCGGCAAGGGCTGTTGAGGATTGTTGCTCACTGCAGTGCGATCCCCCTTCCACAGGTCATGCCCGGCCAGGACGGGATACGGCTATCCATTCAATCACCCGGCATCGCAGCTTTCGGGTGTGCAGGACACTCACAGCCTCCTAGACTCACCAGGAATAGAGCGTCAGGAGAAATCACCATGCTGATGAAGATCGCCGATGAGCCCTTGTCGCCAGCCGCCGACCACGCCTCGGACTATGACCGCGTGCGCCGTGCCCTGGAATATCTCACCGCACGCTGGCGCAATCAGCCCAGCCTCGATGACGTGGCCGCCCATGTCGGCCTGTCGCCCTCGCATTTTCACCACCTCTTCCGGCGCTTTGCAGGCCTTACGCCGAAGGCGTTCCTGCAGGCGATCACGCTGGATCACGCCAAGGCCCTTCTCAAGGGCAGCGCCAGCGTGCTTGACGCCACCTACGAGGTCGGCCTGTCTGGCCCGTCGCGCCTGCATGATCTCTTCGTGACGCATGAGGCCATGTCGCCAGGCGAGTGGAAGACGGGCGGCGGCGGCCTCACGCTGCGCTTCGGCTTTCACGCCTCGCCTTTTGGAGAAGCGCTGGCCGTGATGACGGATCGCGGCCTGGCCGGTCTGGGCTGGGTGGACGATAAGGCAGCGGCAGGCACCGCCGCCGACAGCGGCAAGGCAGCGGGCGGACGTGAGGGAGCCATGGCGGACATGGTGCGCCGCTGGCCGGGTGCCCGCTTCGTCGAGGACCAGGCGCTGGCTGCACAAACCATCAACCGCATCTTCGATGCCGGGCAATGGCAGCACAACCAGCCGCTCACCATCGTCATGCTGGGGTCGGACTTCGAGGTGCGCGTCTGGCAGGCCCTGCTGAAGATTCCCATGGGCCGCGCCACGACCTATGGCGACGTGGCACGCCACATCGGCAAGCCATCGGCAGCACGGGCGGTTGGCGCGGCGGTGGGCCGCAACCCGATCAGCTTCGTGGTGCCCTGCCACCGCGTGCTGGGCAAGACAGGCGCTCTGACGGGCTATCACTGGGGCCTGACGCGCAAGCAGGCGATCCTGGGATGGGAAGCCGGCCAAGTCGGCGGGGCGTGAAAGCCCTACACCCGTCACCCTGCCATCAAGGCTTCGGCAAAACTCCGTCGAGCCAGTCGCTCACCTGCGAGAACCACACCGGATTGGTGTGATGATCGCCGGGATGCAGGCACAGCGCCACAGGCTTGCCGCTGCTGCATCTGTCCTCGAACACGCAGGTGAGTTCGCCGCGCTTCTCGGATCGACGCTTGCCGTCGATCTGGCAGCCATTGTTCATCCGCATAGTTGCGACCGCGATGGAGACATCGCCCTGTTTCCAGCGGTCGCGCAGATTACGTCCCCCCATCGGCATCACCGGATCATTGATCCCGTGGATATGCAGCAGCGGGCGCTTGGGCGCGTCGCACTCCACCGGCATCGGCTGCCACCACACCCCTGCGATGGGCAGGAAAGCCGCAAAGCGGCCATCGCCCTTGCAGGCGATTTCCCAGACCACGGAAGCGCCCTGACTGAAGCCGGACACCACGAGACGGCTGCGATTGATCGGAAAGCGTTGCACCAGATCATCCAGCATCGCCGCCATATAGCGCAGTTCGTCCCGCCTGCCCTCGCCGGGCGATCCTGGCGTCGACCAGCTGTCGCCAAGCCCCTGCGGAGCGACCAGCATGAAGCCGAGCGCATGCACCGCTGCCGCAAGCTCCTTGTAGTTGACCATGTCGGCAGCAGTCGCCCGGTGGCCGTGGATAAACACGAAGGCTCCGATCGGCTGGCGTCCGTCCCAACCGGGCGGTGGATAGACCCGATACTCTGCATTGTCCGCGAAGCGGCAAGGCTCCATGGGTGCGCAGGCTGACGCCGTGTCAGGCAAGAAAAACGCGGTCAGGAGCAAAAGCAGGCGTATCAGCATGGCTGTGATCTTTGGTTTCGACAGCCAGAAGATCAACTCACAAGCGCGTGCGGGCACATTGCCAGTGGATGCAAATTGCCAGTGGATGACGGTAAACACCGCCTTCCTTGTCCATCGAATCATGGTTGAACAGAAGCAGTTCGTTTCTGGAAGCCTTGTCCCGTGATCGCCACGCTCTCCGTTTTCTCCGGCCCCATGTTCGCAGGGAAAACAACTGCGCTCATCGGCGCGGTCAACACTGTGGTGACAGGCTGCGATTGTCCCGTCGTGATCGTCAAGCCTGCCATGGACAACCGTTACGCCGACAACGCCATTGTCACCCATGACGGGGTCGCGCATGTCGCGGTGCCGGTGGCCTCGGCCCATGATGTCTTCGCGGCTGTGAGCACGGCTTCTCACGGTGGTGCGCCCGTGCATCTCTTCGCCGACGAGGTGCAGTTCATGGACAAGCCGTATTTCGATGGTGATTTCCATATCGTGGTGCATTCGCTGCTCCAGACCGGGCATGCGGTCACCTGCGGCGGGCTCGACCTTGACTGGCGCGGCCTGCCTTTCGACGTGACGGCGCGGCTCCTGGCCATGGCCGACCATGTCACAAAACTGACGGCCCGCTGTGCGGTGACAGGCGACCGGGCGCAGAAGACCTACAAGCGCGTTGTGGATGATGCCAGCGTGGCGCTTGGCGCTGCGGAGACCTACGAGCCGCGCTCCAATGCGGCGTGGGAAGGTGCGGAGCGGGGTCCGTCAATACCCGTTCCTGCTCATGCCGCCCTGCAGCGGCGCTCGGTCATCGTCTGATCCTCCTCCTCCGGACAG
>JANNFV010000522.1:0-3114 GCA_031380285.1 Hyphomicrobiales bacterium
TACGGCGAATATGTCACGGGCCCCCGCATCATCACGGCGGAAACCAAGGCCGAGATGAAGCGCGTGCTCACCGACATCCAGTCCGGCAAGTTCACGCGTGACTGGATGCTGGAGAACAAGGTCAACCAGACCTCGTTCAAGGCCACCCGCGCCCGCATGGCCGCCCACCCGATCGAAGAGGTCGGCGAAAAGCTGCGCGCCATGATGCCCTGGATCAAGCAGAAGGCGCTGGTGGACAAGTCGAAGAACTGAGGGGACAAAGGCGCCTGGTGGCGGGGGTGTAACCGGCCATCTCCGAAACCCGTCAGGGCCGGGCCTGCCCCGCCCACCCCCGCCTCCCCTCCGAGCCCTGAAAACGTGGATACCCGCGTCAAGCGCTGGCGTGACGCCCCACCCCCGTCATGGCCGGGCCTGACCCGGCCACCCCCGTCTTCCTTCCGCGCCATGCAAAACGTGGATACCCGCCTCAAGCGCGGGCATGACGCATCCCCACGGCAAAAGACTCCCTCCAAAAATGGACAAACCCCTATCCGGCACTCCACGATTAGACATTGCGTTTTTGCAGGAAACTGCCATGTTTCTTCTGCAGAACTGGCGGTGACGTCGTTGTTGGCGGGGTTGAAGTGCCGGATTGCCGAAGCTGTGCTTCGCTTCTGGCATTTCGCAACGGCTGATGGGCGACATGCAGACACAAACGGCAATCCTGGCAGATGTGGTTCTGGAGCGGGCAGAGGTCTGCGCGCTCGTCCGCGCCTTCGTCACCTGCATGATGCGCTCCCCGACCGACGCCTTTGAGCGCTATGGTGCGGATGAGATCAGTGTCCGCCTTCTCGAAAATCCCGTGTCGCCAGGGGCTCCCGGTCACTTCCAGGGCAAGGCAGCAGCGAGCTTCGCCCTCCGCACGATCCTGACGAATCTCGAGATTCTTGCGTTCGAGGTGGATGACCTGATCATCGACGGCCATGAAGCGGCGCTGCGCTGGCGCATCCATCTGCAGCACCGCGCCACGGGCGTCACCGGCGAACTGGCTGTGTTCGATCATATCCGGATCCGCAACGGCCTCATCGCCAGCTATTCCAGCTTCTTCGATACCGATGGCTTCGGCAAGCTGCTGGCGGGCGAACCCCAGCCGCCGCTGGCGCGGGCCTCGAACCGCCAGAAGCCGGCTCTCCAGACAGGGCAGTCGCCCGACACACAGCCGGACGGCCTGCAGGTCGACATGTTTGCGCGCAACCGGCGCGAGCATTTCCTGCGCGACTACTGGGCCGACCGGCTGGTGCGCGGCAGCGCGGCCATCGACGCGCGCTTTACCGACGATTGCGAGATGCATTTTGTCGGCGATCCCTCGACGATTGCCTTTGCCCGCCTGCACCGGGGGATCGAGGAGACACGGGCACTCGTTGACGCCACGGACCGGGAGTTTAAGATACTGGCATTCCGCATCAACCATCTGCTGGTGGACGGCAACAGGGCCGCGTTTCAGTGGCGGGCAGAGGTTCGCCATCGCGGCACCAGTGCCAGGGGCGTGATCGAATCCTTCGACCACATCGCTTTTCGCGAAGACCGCATCTTCTCCGTGACAAAGTTCTTCGACACGGCGCGTACCCTGCGGTGGATCCGGGGGTGAGCCCTCAGGCTCGGGCCAGCAAGCCGCTCGGAATTCACGCAGAATTCACGCCCGTATGACTGCCGGGCAAAGGCAATCCACGCTAGCACACTGACCAAGGGGCATGTCGCTTCCGGCCTGCCCCTCAGGGGAGCTGTGCCGTGGTGGAATTGGTCAACGAAATCATCCAGCTGAATGTCTCATCGTCCGATGCCAAGATCGAGCAGTTGATCCGCGGTCTGTGGACCGAACGGCTTTACGATGCGACCACCGCGATCCAGCGCTGCATGAGCGAGGATGTCCGCTACCGTGTGCTGGGCGGGCAGGCATCCATGCCCGGTCCTTGGCTCTTCAATGGCAGGGATGCCATGATCGAAGCGATCGGCGGGATCGACAGGAGCATTGCCTTCCTGGATTTTCGCATCGTCGATCTGATCGTGGATGGCGCAGAGGCCGCCTTGCGCTGGCATGCAACCCTTCGCCACCGCATCTCGGGCGAGACTGCGGAACTCAGCGTCTTCGACCTGATCACCGTCCGCGACGGCCAGATCACGGACTATACCGAGTTCCTCGACACCGAGAGCTTCCACCGGCTGATGCTGGGCGAGCCGCAGTCGGAATTGGCGCGACGCGGCAACCAGACCGGGGCTCATGCCTTCGATCTCACCGTCATGGGGCGTCAGTCCTTGGGATCGGACGTGCGGGCCCAACGCCTGGAGTTGCTCCAGGCGTTCTGGCAGGACCGCCTCGTGCGGGGCGGATCGGCACTCCAGCGCGTCGGAACGGATGATTGTGCCGTCCATCTCATCGGCGACCCTGCCGCCGTGCCATTCGCCCGGTCGCATCGGGGGCTGGAAGCCGCCAACGCCCTCATGGATCAGTTCGACATGGAATTCGAATTCCTCAATGTCGAGGTCGACAAGGTGCTGATCGGTGCCTCGGGTGCGGCGATGCTGTGGTCAGCCGATGTCCGTCATCGCGGCACCAGCGCCAGCGGAAGGCTCGAGTCCTTCGACCACATCCTGTTCCGGGGAGATCGCATCGCGGCGATCACCGGGTTCTTTGACACGGCTGAGGCAGCCCGCTGGATCGAGGGCTGAAGCACGAAACCACAATGTCAGGCCGCAGCGCGGTTGGCCGACCAATCCTCCACTCTTTTGCCTTCCCCCTTGCGGGAAAGGTGTCGCGGCGAAGCCGTGACGGATGGGGGTGGTCGAGGATCAAGCGCTTTGATCGGGGCGACCCCCATGCGGCCCTGCGGGCCACCTTCCCCACAAGGGGGAACGAAAAAAGAGTGGAGACTCTATGGGCTCAACCTGATGCCCATGGGTCTATGCCGCCTGCAGTCCAGGCTTGTTGGCAACCGTCTTCCAGAACGGCCTCAGGCCGTTCAGCCTGCGTCGCCAGGGATCCTCGAAACCCTTGTAGAGCCACAATGCCAGCAGCACTGCCACCGTCAGAATGACCGTGGCGAAGAGCCAGCCGCTCACGCCGCCCAGCCCGGTAGT
>JANNFV010000353.1:0-1888 GCA_031380285.1 Hyphomicrobiales bacterium
GTCGCAGACGATGAACTCGGCATTGGAAGCCAGCGCCCGGGCGATGGCGACGCGCTGGCGCTGCCCGCCCGAGAACTGGTGCGGAAACTTGACGCCATCGAGCGGCGAGAGGCCGACCAGCGTCAGCAATTCGCCCACGCGGTCCGTGATGTCCTTGGGCGAGGACAAGAGGTTGAAGGCGCGAATCGGCTCGGCGATGATGTCCTGCACCCGCCAGCGCGGATTGAGCGAGGCGTAGGGATCCTGGAAGATCATCTGAATGCGGCGGCGCAGCTTCTCGCGTGCGGCACTGTCGACCGTGGTGGTCATGGAAATGCCATCGACCATCACCTCGCCGCCCGAAACAGGCAACAGGCCGACCACCATGCGGGCCACGGTGGATTTGCCGGAGCCGGATTCACCGACAAGCGCGAAGGTTTCACCCTTCTTGATGTCGAAGGTCACGCCATCGACTGCCTTTAGGAACTGCTTGGGCGCGCGCTCGATCGTGCGTTCCAGCCAGGGCTTGGACACGTCGAAGGTCTTCTTGAGATCGCGGACGGTGACAAAGGCTCCGCTGGTGCCGGGTGTTTGGGCGCTCATGCTGCGGCCTCTTTCCTGGTGTCGTAGAGCCAGCAGGCGACCTGAGACTGGCCAACCGCGATGGCATCAGGTCGATCAACGTAGCAGCGGGCGAAAGCTTCCGCACAGCGCGGGTTGAAGGCGCAGCCCTTGGGGATGGCGGTCAGGCGGGGCATGGCACCGGGAATCTGCATCAGGCGCTCCGCGGAGGATTCCAGCGTCGGAATCGCGCCCATCAGGCCCTTGGCATAGGGGTGGCGCGCCTTCTGCACCACCTCGCGCACGGGGCCAATCTCGGCGATGCGTCCGGCATACATCACGGCGACACGGTCGGCGGTTTCGGCGATCACACCCATGTCGTGGGTGACCAGCATGACGGCCGTGCCCCGCTCGCGGCAGAGTTTTTTCAGCAGCGTGATGATCTGCGCCTGCACTGAGACATCGAGCGCCGTGGTTGGCTCGTCGGCGATGATCAGCTCCGGCTCGGCTGCCAGCGCCAGGGCAATCACCACGCGCTGGCGCATGCCGCCCGAGAACTCGTGGGGATAGCCGTCGATGCGCTTTTCCGGTGCGGGAATGCCGACCTCGGTCAGAAGGTCGATGGCCCGCTGACGCGCCTGCGCGGCGTTCATGTCCGTATGGGTCTGGATCGTCTCGACCAGTTGTTCGGAAATCTTGAACAGAGGGTTGAGCGAGGTCAGCGGATCCTGGAAGATCATGCCGATACGCTTGCCCCGGATCTTGCGCAGCGCCTCCTTCTCCAGGTTGTCGATGCGTTTGCCCTGCAGCAGCACCTCGCCACCTGCGATGCGGCCCGGCGGGTCGATCAGGCCGATAATCGCGGTGCCGGTGAGCGACTTGCCGGCACCCGACTCGCCCACCACGCCCAGCACTTCGCCCGGTGCGATGTCGAACGATACATCATCGATGGCCCGCAGGATGCCGCGCCGGGTGACGAACTCGACCTTCAGGTTGCGGACGGAGAGGACAGGTTGGGTCATGATCACCTGAGTTTCGGGTTCAAGGCATCGCGCAGCCAGTCGCCCAGCAGGTTGATCGCCAATCCAAGGATAACGATTGTGAGCGCGGGGAAAAGCAGAATCCACCATTCCCCCGAGATCAGATATTGCTGACCGAAGCGGATCAGCGTGCCCAGCGACGGTTGCGTCACCGGCATGCCGACGCCAAAGAACGACAGCGTCGCCTCCTCGATCACAGCAAGCGCCAGGTTGATGGTGGCAATCACCAGCACCGGCCCCATGACATTGGGCAGGATATGCTTCGCCATGATGGGCAGGCCCTTGATGCCGATGAGCTTGGCGGCCTG
>JANNFV010000568.1:0-1613 GCA_031380285.1 Hyphomicrobiales bacterium
CAGCGCCGGGAGGACAGCCACCACGCCAGCAGCGCAGCGATGCATTTGATCCGGGCGCCAACCCGCAGGCGACGGGGGCTCCGCAAGCGCTTGGCGCTCCGGGCTCCGGCACCCCGCCGCGGGCGCAACGTCAGGTCGGTACAGGTGTGGTGGCCAATCCCGGACAGATCATCGCGGGCGAGGAAAATGCGATTGGCCGAGATCCTCGCCAGCCGGTCGAGATCAATCCTCCGCGGTCGCAACCTGCCGGCGCCCCCGCCAATCCCGCAACGGCCAAGGGCCAGATCGATCTGGGCAAGCAGCAGTTGCAAAGCGGCGAATATGAAGCGGCGGAGGGCACGTTCCGTGAGTTCACGCGGTCGAGACCCAATGATCGGCTGGCACCGGACGCCGTGATGGGTCTTGGCGACAGCTTTTTCCAGCGTCAGCGCTGGCGCGAGGCGGCGGAGAACTACGTCGATGTCACGACAAAATATGCAAAGTCCGCCCGCGCGGCAGAGGCGGAACTGAAGCTTGGCATTTCATTGCGTGGCCTTGGTGCTGCGAAAGAAGCCTGCGATGTGCTGACCAACCATGGCCAGAAATATCCCACCGCACCCGCCGCGATCAAGCAGGGTGTTGGCCGCGAGTTGCAGCGGGCACGCTGCAGCGGATGAGCGGCGCGCCGTCGCCAGTTCCTCCCGCACCGCTCAGCGATGACGAGGCCGCAGCGCTTTTTGGACCCTCATTCGGGCCTTCGACCGGCATTCTGGCCGCCGTTTCAGGCGGCCCTGACTCCATGGCTTTGCTGGCGCTGCTGGCGGCATGGCCACATCGGCCACGGCTGGCCGTCGCAACCGTCGACCATGGCCTGCGTCCGGAGGCTGCTGCGGAGGCCCGCATGGTGGCAGATGTCTGCGGGACTCTTGGCATCCCCCATGCGACACTGACCTGGGCGGGTAGCAAGCCATCCTCCGGACTGCAGAACGCTGCCCGCGATGTGCGCTATGCACTGCTGGCACAACACGCCCGTTCACACGGCTTCCAGGATCTTGTTACCGCGCATCACGCGGATGATCAGGCCGAAACCGTGCTGATGCGTTTCATTGCGGGCAGCGGCATCAGCGGGCTGTCGGGCATGCATCGCAAGACGATGAAAGAGAACATCCAGCATGTCCGACCGCTGCTTGCGGTTGCGAAAATGCGTCTGGTGGCCACTTGTCGGGCACGGAACATCCCGTTTGCTGATGATCCTTCCAACAGGGATGACAGGTTTGGCCGTACGCGCATCCGGTCGATCATGAATGCGCTGGAGGGTGAAGGGTTGACGGCGGATCGGCTGACACGGCTGGCCGCCCGTGCCGCCAGGGCTGACGCCGCGCTGGATGACTCCACTGCGGCAGTTTTGGGGGCGGCTGAGGTCACGATCAACGAAGGCATGGTCCAGGCCAACTGGCTCGCCGTTGCCAATGCGCCAGCGGAAATCCGCCTTCGTGTGCTGGCGCGATTGCTGGCGATGCAAGCGGGAGAGACGGCATTCCTGAAACTGGAGCGGCTGGAAGCACTGCTGGACGCGATCGACAGCGCCTTTGCCGGGAAGCAGAGGCTGCGCCGCAGCTTGGCTGACTGCATCG
>JANNFV010000674.1:0-3147 GCA_031380285.1 Hyphomicrobiales bacterium
CGGAACCGTCATCGAAAATCTGATCGGTGGCGATGGCAACGATACGCTTGCGGGCAACAGTGCCAACAACCTCATCATGGGTGCGCGCGGCAATGACTCGCTTGATGGCGTCGCCGGCGCCGCCCGTCAGCGTGTCGTTGCCTGCGCCGCCATCAAGCGAGTCATTGCCGCGCGCACCCATGATGAGGTTGTTGGCACTGTTGCCCGCAAGCGTATCGTTGCCATCGCCACCGATCAGATTTTCGATGACGGTTCCGTTGGCGATCGTCATGGTCTGGCCGGCGATCTGGTTGGCAACACCCGATTGCAGACTGACGTTCATTGCTGCCGTCACCGCGGCTGCATTGAGCGTGTCGGTTCCACCCGTATCCGTCAGCGTGTTGCGCCCGCCGGTTGCGGCATAGGCGGCAAACTCGTTGGTGTAGACATAGGTGTCGTTGGCTGTCTTGGTGGAGCCGAAGAGCGTCAGGGTCGCATTGCCGACAGTGCCGGTGCCCAGGCCGCCCACATCCGAGATGGTGACCGTCCAGGTGCCGTTCGCCACATCACCGTAGAATTCGCGGCTGCCGAAGCTCCACGAGGTGTTGATGGCCGTGCCCGCATTCGTGCCCTTCCAGATGTCGGATTGGGTGCCGCCCGGCGAGGTCAGCACGATCCGGAGATCGCCGACAGCCGTGTGGTTCAGGTTGAGGTTGAGCATCGCGCTCTCGATCGAGATCGCGCCGGTGATGTTGAAGGTGTAGGTGATCGACTGGCCGTTGTTGTCTGGGATGGCCTGCGGGGCCTGTGTCACCGTCGCCGTGGCGGACTGCTCGTTGGCGCTGGTGTTGGCCGTCGGAGAGCCGGTCCGCCATGTCTCCGCCAGACGGACCGCGGTGAGGGCATCCACCATGCCGAAGCCGTAGTCGTTGGAGAAGTGCAGGCCGCCACCGTTCCAGTCCTTCGCGGCGTTGAAGCGCCAGATATCGGCTTCCGAGCCGACAGGTGCTGCACCGATCGCCGAGCCCACGTGACGGGCGCTGTAGGCGAGAATTTCCTGCACGTCGCGCCAGCCCAGCGTGGGATTGGCCTGAAGGATGAGAGCTGCGACGCCGCTGACCACGGGTGTTGCCGCCGACGTGCCGTTGAAGGCGGCATAGTCGGGCTGGCCGTTGGGCGTGCCGGTGCCGTTGTTGTAGCCGTCCGTTCCGGTGCGATCCGTCGTGATGAGCTGGTCAAGACCTGTTGCCGTTGGGCCGGCCGGTGCCGAGACCAGAAGGCAGGCCCCCGGCGAGCTGTACTCGGCAATGAAGCCGGTGTTCAGCGTCGCGCCGACGACAACGGCGTAGCGGCTGGCGTTGTCGCCTGAATCGTTGGCATCGCGTCCGACGGGCTCACTCCCGCCAGGATTGCCCACGCGTTCATTGCCCGCCGCCTTGACCATGATGACGCCAAGGCCACCGCGACCGTTATTGGCGGAGGATTGCCAGCTGCCGGAGCCATCGCCGTCGTTGAAATAGTTGCGCGTCGATCCCCAGGAATGGTTCGTCACGTCGAACCCGGTCTGCGCGTTGAGCAGCTGCTGGGCGAGCGGACCATCAGCACCCAGGAAGCGCGCGGTACCGAATGTCGCGCCGTAGGCGACACCGGTGATGCCGGTCGCGTTGTTGCCGGAAGCCACGATGATTCCGGCAACCGATGTGCCGTGGTTGTCACCGGCCACGACGGGTGTGCCCGCATGGGGAACCCCGCCGATCACGGGCTGCAGTGCGGCATTGTAATTCGCCACCAGATCCGGATGATTGGTCTGCACGCCGTCATCATAGACGCCGATGCGGATCCCGGTACCGGTATAATTGTCCCAGACCTTTTCGACATTGATGTCGACGCCCGCCGTACCACCGGCCTGGCCGGTGTTCTTCAGGTACCATTGGAGGTTGATGAGGGGATCGTTGGGCAGGGTCATTTGCAAAGCTCCGGTTTGAAATTCACGCCCCGAAAATGACGAAGAACCTAAAACATTTAGTAAATTCTGAAGGAGCTTTGCCACTCAGGCCTGTCCATTTCTGGACTATTCTTTAAGGTCTCCAGCCTCGCCTGGTCGCGGGAAACGGGCAATGCCGATCCACCCGATCCATGGGTATGTCGGTCCGCAATTCAGCTTCAGGAGGTGTCATGATTTGCCCTCAGATGAAGCTGAAATCCGCGCTGGTCAGCCCGCCCGCCAACGTGCCGAAGAACCAGATGTCGGTCTGGTTGGCTGTCGCCAGACCCAGCGTCAGCACGCAGCCTGCCGCCGTGTTCTGCAGCAGGTTGCCGCCGATCACCGTGCCGAGGCTGGCAGCGAGTGCCTGGTAGCCCGCGAAGCTCGTCAGCGTGCTGCCGGTGATGTTGACGCTGTCATTCACCCCGCCCGCCTCGAAGAACAGCAGCAGTTGCGTCTGCGTGCCGCCTGCGCTGGCGTTGACCTTGATCAGGTCACTGCCCGTGCCGTCGGCATAGAGGTAGTTGGTGCCGGTGCCGCCATCGAGCGTGTCGTTGCCGTCCTCGCCAATGAGGATGTCGTTGCCCGTGCCGCCGATCAACTCGTCATTGCCCGCACCGCCCAGCGCATAGTCGTCGCCACCGAAGCCGTTGAACAGGTCGTTCGAGGCGAAGGTTCCGCCCACCAGGATATCGACGCCGTCGCCGCCGAAGATCTGCGATGTGCCATTGGCCGAACGGTAATAGTAGTTCTGGTCGGCACCCCCGTTCATGATGTCACTGGTGCCCTCGGAGATCAGGATATCGAGGCCCGTACCGCCCGAGAGCACGTTGTTGCCGGTGCCGGAATAGAGATAATCCACCCCGTCGCCGCCGATCAGCGTGTCATTGCCTGTGTCGCCGAGCAGCACATCGTTGCCGATGCCACCGTCGAGCAGATCGTTGTCGGCACCGCCCAGCAGGTAATCCTCGCCGTCGCCTGACGAGATGGTGTCGTCTCCGGCGAGGCCCGCCATCGAATCATTGCCGGTGCCGCCGGTCATGGAATCGACACCTGCCGTGCCCGTCAGCGTGTCGGGCCCAGAACAGCCGTTGAAGGGGTAGGTGGGAGCCGACGCGGCCAGAACAATATACGCCGTACTAGGAGAAGTAGCCGTCACGGGCTTCATTGTGATCACGGTGTTG
>JANNFV010000699.1:0-4444 GCA_031380285.1 Hyphomicrobiales bacterium
GTGCGGAAGCCGATTTCGATCCCGAAACGCGCCGCAAGGCTCGCATCGCCTATGACGCCATGGGTCAGGCCGATATCGACTATCTGATCATGGTCATTGCCAGCGCCTTGCCTGGCTCGACGACTGAACCCCTGACCATCCCGAAGTTTCGCGACCGGCTGGCGCAATACAAGGGGATCGATCATGCAAGGTTGCGCCAGCACCTCGTGGAATTCCTGGAGCGCGTGACGCCGGTGGCACAGTCGCTTGGCGTGACACTGACCCTGCATCCCGATGATCCGCCGCGCTCGCTGTTCGGCCTGCCGCGCGTGGCCTCCACCGCAGCTGATTATCAGGCGCTGTTCGGTGCGGTGCCGAGCCCTGCCAATGGCATGTGCCTCTGCACGGGCAGTCTCGGCGTGCGGGCCGACAACGATCTACCGACGATGGCGGCGCAGTTCGGCCCCCGCATCGCCTTCACCCATTTGAGGGCGACGAAGCGGGAGGCCGATGGCCTCAGCTTTCACGAGTCAGACCATCTCGACGGCGATGTCGACATGGTGGCTGTGCTGCGTGCCTTGATGGCCGAAGACGCGCGCCGCAAGCCGGGCCAGGGCATCGTCATGCGCCCGGATCACGGCCACCGCATGCTGGATGACCTGGGGGATCGCAAGATCACGCCGGGTTACACCGCCATCGGACGGCTGAAAGGTCTGGCGGAATTGCGCGGTGTGATGAAGGCGCTGCAGGCTTGAGGGTGTTCACCCTCAGCTGACGCGTCCGGCGCGATTGCGATCACTGATCGTCACGGACTTGATCAGCGCGAAGACAGCATCGCCCGGCTTGAGCGCAAGGTCATCCACCGCCAAACGGGTGACGGTGGCCCGCAGGATATCACCGCCCGGCAATCTGACGCTGGCCAGCACGAATGTGCCGCCATCGGCTTCCAGCGCCGTGATCTGACCGGTCAGGACGGTGCGCACGCTGACGCCGGTCGGCTTGCGGATGGCCAGCGTCACGCTTGTCGCGCGGATCGTGACCTGAACATCGCTGCTTCCGGCATCGAACTGGCCCGGTGCAACGATGTCTCCGGCGGGATGCGCCAGCACGGTCATGCCATAGTCCGGGAGGTGGGTTTTCATGTGCGCTGACAGAACCGAAACGGCGTTGAAGCGCTCGCTTGCGCTGGCGCTGGGTTCCGGGGCCAGCGCCTCGGCAGGAGAGCCGGTCGCGGCCACCTTGCCCTCCGACAGGCGCACCACCGTTGTGGCGAGACGCACGACCTCCTCGACGGCATGGCTGACATAGATCGTGGGTATGGCAAATTCGCCCTGCAACCTTTCGATGAAGGGCAGGATTTCCAATTTGCGCTCCTGATCGAGCGAAGCCAGCGGCTCGTCCATCAGCAGCACATGGGGCGAGGTGAGCAGCGCCCGACCAATCGCCACACGCTGGCGCTCGCCGCCCGAGAGCGTTTCCGGGCGTCGCGAGAGAAGGTGACCGATGCCGAGCATGGCGACGACCGGATCGAGCGTGATCCGGCGTTCGCTTCGCGGCGTGTAGCCCTGGCCATAGGTCAGGTTGGACAGCACGCTGAGATGCGGCAACAGCAGGGCGTCCTGGAAGACCAGGCCCATTCGGCGGCGATGCGGCGGCATGTCGATGCCTTTCTCGGTGTCGACCAACGCCCTGTCATCAATGACGATCTGCCCATTGTCCGGGGCCTCCAGCCCGGCCAGCAAGCGGATCGCTGTCGTCTTGCCGGAGCCTGAGGGGCCAAACAGCGCTGTCACGCCGGTGCCTGCATCAAACGCGGCATCAAAGAGAAAATCGGAGCGTTTCAGACGGCAAGCAAAGCGGATCATGCGCCACGCACTCCGCTGCGCTGTGTCCGCCGGGCAAGGATTTCCGAGATGACGAGCGCTCCCAGCGCAATGACAATGGAAACAATCGACAGGCGGATCGCACCCGAATCACCGTCCGGCGTCTGCGTGTAGCTGTAGATCGCGGATGGGATGGTCTGGGTTTCGCCGGGGATGTTGGCGACGAAGGTGATCGTCGCGCCAAACTCGCCAAGCGCCTTGGCGAAACACAGCAGCGCACCCGCGATGATGCCGGGCAGGGCGAGCGGTAGCGTGACTGTCAGGAAGACATGAAACGGCGATGCGCCCAGCGTGCCCGCTGCATGTTCAAGCCTTTGATCGATGGCCTCCATCGTCAGGCGTATGGCGCGCACCATGAGCGGAAAGCCCATGACGGCACAGGCGAGTGCCGCACCTGTCCAGCGGAACGACAGCACGATGCCGAAGGTCTGTTCAAGAAATGATCCGATGGGGCCTTTTCGTCCAAACAGCAGCAGCAGGGCATAGCCCGTCACCACGGGCGGCAGCACCAGGGGCAGATGGACAAGGCCATCGAGCAGCATCTTGCCGCGAAAATTCTTCCGCGCCAGCAGGAGTGCGGTTGCGATGCCCAGCGGCAGGCTGATCAGCGTCGCCACGCTGGCCACCTTCAGGCTCAGCGCGATGGCCGTCCATTCTGCCGCCGTGATTGCCGTGAAACCCACCATCATCCCCCACGAGCCTCCGCTTTCAGCGCGGTTGCCCGAAACCTTCCGCTGCAAAGAGGCGCTGTGCCGCAGGCGTCCCCAGGTAGTCCAGGAACGCCGCAGCATCGGGATGCCTTGAACGCACTGTGACTGCAAAGGGATAGACGATCGGGGGATGCAGGTCAGCCGCAAATGTCGCTACGACACGGACCTGCTTGTCCTGTTGGGCATCCGAGGCATAGACAATGCCGAGGCGTGCCTCCCCTCGGGCAACCAGCACCAGTGCCTGGCGGGCGTTTTCCGCCGCTGCGATCCGGGGTGCGATTTCCTGCCAGATTCCCAGGCTGGTCAAGGCTGCCTCGGCATAGCGACCAAGGGGAACAGATTGCGGATTGGCCGTGGCAAGGCGCGATGAGCCGAGTGCGGCTTTCAACGCGAAGCCTGGTCCGATCGTCAGCGAGATCGGATCGTCATGCCGCGCGATCAGCACGAGACGGCCGCCTGCAATCACGCGGCGTGTATCGCGCTGGACCAGGCCGCGCGTCTCCGACCAATCCATCCACGCCGCATCTGCCGAGGCGAAGATGTCCGCAGGGGCGCCTTGCTCGATCTGACGTGCCAATGCCGAAGACGCGCCGAAGGAAAAGATGACGGATCGACCGGTCTCCCGTGTCCACTGCTCGCCTGCCATTGCCAGCACGGTCTGGAGGCTCGATGCGGCGAACACCAGCAGGGGAGGCGAGGGAGCCGTCTGGGCCATGGCCGATTGGCCGATCTGCAGCAGTGCCAGCAGGCAAAACCATATCGTCCGCATGACCCACGGCGACGCTGCTTGTCGGGCCTTCTGCTCGCCGGGTAATGATCGTGATCCCATTGTGAACCGCATGTTGTGAAAAGACCGCCAAGTGTCGGCCAGGAGATCATCGGGGCGCAAGGGCTTTCGACAGCCCTTTCGGCAACCGGCAGGGTTGCTGGTTCCTGCCTTGACAAGACGATCCCTCATCAACCTTGCGTTCCACGGTTGCAGAGCGGGTCCATTGTGAGTCAGTATGGAATCAAGCCCGTGCAAAAAGGGCCATCCTGGAGGAAGTGATGACGAGCAATCTTATCCGCAAGGCGGGTCTTTTCGCATTTGGCTTGAGTGCCTCTCTGGCCGCGCTGTCGCTGTCGGCCTCGGCGCAGTCGGTCAACCTGCGCTATCTCTGCTACGCCGACGCCAATGAATGCGATGTGGCGCGTGACCTGCTTGACCGCTTCGAGAAGGCCAACCCGACCATCAAGGTCACCATCGACAAGGTTGGCTTCGCGGTCATCCGCGAGCAGCTCGAGACGCGCCTGCAGGGCGGTGAAGCGCCTGACATGGCCCGCGTCACCAACCTTGCGGGTCTCAACAAGTATTATCTCGACCTGCGCCCTCACATCAACGCGGCGAACTGGGATGCCAACTTTGGCACGACCCTGCCCTGGATGCGCGTCGGCAACGATGACAAGGGCATCTATGGCTGGATGACGCAGCTCACCGTCACCGGCCCTTACGTCAACAAGACGATGTTCGATCAGGCGGGCGTCAAGATGCCCGCACCCGGTGCGACATGGGATGACTGGGCCAAGGCCACGGGCGAGGTTCAGAAAAAGCTGAAGGTCTATGCCGGCATGGTGATGGACCGCACGGGTCACCGCTTCGCCGGTCCCGCCATCTCCTACGGCGCGAAGTATTTTGACGCCGCAGGCAACCCGAGCGCCGTGGTCGACGATGGCTTCAAGGCGATGACCGAGCGCATGATCCAATGGCACAAGGACGGCCTGATGCCGCAGGATTTGTGGCCCGGTGCGGCAGGCGCGAAGTGGAAGAACGCGGGCGACATGTTCATCAACGGCGATGTCGCGATGCACATCGCGGGTTCCTGGATGATCCAG
>JANNFV010000373.1:0-5566 GCA_031380285.1 Hyphomicrobiales bacterium
TCGACCGGCCGCTCCATCCTTCGGCTGACCCAGCCGGATGCCGGCGAAGTCACGGTCGACGGCGTGCCGATGCACGCGCTCGACGCGGAGCGGCTGAAGACCGCGCGCCGCGCCATCCAGATGGTGTTCCAGGACCCGTTCGCGAGCCTTAACCCGCGCGTCGCGATCGGGCTCTCCATCGCCGAGCCCTTCATCGAGCAGAAGCTCGGCACGAAAGCCGAAGGATTGGAGAAGGCCGGCCGCCTCCTCGAACAGGTCGGTCTGTTGCGCGGCGTGATGGACCGGCTGCCGCACGAGTTCTCTGGCGGCCAACGCCAGCGCATCTGCGTGGCCCGCGCGCTGATGCTCGACCCCAAGATCATCGTCGCGGATGAGAGCGTGTCGGCGCTCGACGTCTCGATCAAGGCACAGGTCTGCAACCTGCTGATGGACCTGCAGCGACGGCTGGGCCTCGCCTACCTCTTCATCAGCCACGACATGGCGGTGGTGGAGCGCGTCAGCCACCGCGTCGCGGTGATGTACATGGGCGAAATCGTCGAAATCGGCCCGCGCCGCGCCATCTTCGAGGCACCCCAGCATCCCTATACGCGCAAGCTGATCGCCGCCGTTCCGGTGCCGGATCCGGCGCGGCGCACGCTCAGGCGCACGCAGGACGTGGAGGAGCTGAAGAGCCCCTTCCGGCCCAACGGGTTCGTCGCGCCGCAGCGCGCCTATGACGAGGTCGCGCCCGGCCATTTCGTGATGGTGTGAGGCGCCCATGCCCGTGATGCAGTCGCCGCCCGGTCCCCGCGTCGTCATCGACGGTCGCGAGACGCTCTATTTCGCCGGCACGGGCTATCTCGGCCTGCAGGGCGACCCCCGCGTCATCGAAGCGGCCTGCGAGGCGGCGCGGACCTACGGCGTTCATCCCGCCACCAGCCGCACGGGCTTCGGCGAATCCCCGCCGCTGGTCGCCGTTGAGGAGCTGGCGGCGCGATTCTTCCGCACGGAGCGGGCCCTGTATCTCGTCTCTGGCTATGCGGGGATGTCGACGCTCGTGCAGGCTGCGCCGCGCCCGCCTGCCCTGATCCTCGCCGACGATTGGCTGCATCTGGCCGGGCGCGATGCGTCAGTGTTGAGCGGCGCACGCGTCGAGCGCTTTACCCATAGCGACCCGGACGACCTCCGTGCGCAGCTCGCCCGGCATGGCGGGCGCGGACCCGTCTTCGTGCTGTGCGACGGCGTCTCGCCCGTGCGCGGCGACGTGGCACCGATCAACGCGTTTCTGTCAGTGCTGCAAGCGCACGGCGACGCCCGGCTGATCGTCGATGACGCCCACGGCGTCGGCGTGCTCGGCCGCAACGGGCGCGGCACGCTCGAACATGCCGTCGACGAGGCGGGCGAACCGATCGGCGTCAACTCGGAGAATGTGGCCGATCCTGCGGGCAGTCGTGCAAGTCCACTTGGCCGACTGGCCTGGATGTGCGGAACACTGAGCAAGGCAATCGGTGGATCAGGTGGCATCATCGCGGGGGACGAAGCCTTTATCGCCCGCCTCAAGGCCACTGCCAACTGGTATCACGGCGCGGCCGCCTCGCCCGCCCCGGCCGCCGGCGCGACCGCCACTGCACTGGCCGTATGCCTCGCCGAACCCGAACGTCGGGAGGCTTTGCGCCGCAACGCTGCCCAACTGCGCGCGGGCCTGCGGGGGCTTGGCCTCGACCTGCCGGACCACCCCACGCCGATCGTCTGCGTCGAGATCGGTGACGGCGCGAATATGGCCCGCCTGCAGGCCGCGCTGCTGGCGCGCGGCATCGCCATCGCCCATTCGCGCAACTACGCCGGCGTGGACGACGAAGGCGCGCTGCGCATCGCCGTGTTCGCGACGCACACGTCGGGCATGATCGGTGAACTCGTCGAGGCCATGCGAAGACACTTGTGAAAACTCAGGCCTGGAACCGCCGGAATGCGGACGTCTCTTCAGCAGCCGCGAAGTCCACTATCCGGAACCATCGAGCCGACTTCGCCCGAAATGGATCGCGGTAGCTTTGCGCCAGGTGCTGACGTTCCGGTTTCACGCGAGACCCGGCGAAAGCTGACATTCGAAGGCAGGCTGTTGATGAGGCGTCGCTCCATCACATCAAACGTTGACAACCCAATATGCCAAAGCCGGACTCTGCCCGGTATGGGTACATCCCGAACCTGATCCTGCAAACCGCAAGCTGCTAAGTGGGATCCCCCGATGACCAGAGATTTCATTCATCGGCAAAACCGATGGTGAAGCATGGTTGACAGGCGGACATTGCTCTTTGGCGGAAGCAGCATGGCTTTTATGGGTTTGGGCGCAGGCTATCTCTCCGTTCGCGACATGGGCTCCATGGCGGACTATGGGGAAGCCACTGCCGCGACGCGCGCCGTGCTCGCACAGGTGCCTGAGACGCGTGAACTCATCCGTTATGCCACGCTCGCGGCGAACAGCCACAACACCCAGCCATGGCGTTTCGCCATCAATGATCGCGGCATCAACATCCGGCCCGACCTCACGCGGCGGCTGTTGGCAGTTGATCCAGACAACCACCATCTCTTCGCAAGCCTCGGCTGCGCGGCTGAAAATCTTTCCATCGCCGCCCGAATGCGCGGCAAGCCTGGAGAATTGATGTTCGATCCGACCAAAGGCGGGGGTGTCACATACATTTTCGGACAAGACGCCTCCCAGGAAGCCGTGCTCTTCGATGCCATTCCGAAGCGCCAATCCACCCGCGGTTTGTTCGATGGCAGGCCAGTCAGCGTCGCCGATCTGGCGGCACTTTCCAATGCAGCGTCGATACCCGGTGTCGATCTCGTCTTGATATCGGATCGAGTGCAAATCAACCGCATCCGTGATCTCGTTGTCGCTGGCAATACTGTGCAGATGGCGGACTCCGCGTTCGTGGATGAACTCAAATCGTGGCTGCGCTACAGTCCGCGACATGCCCTGAAAACAGGCGACGGGCTGTTCGCTGCCTGCAGTGGCAATCCCGCGCTTCCGGAATGGCTGGGACCGCTGATGTTTGATCTGGCGTTCAGGGCTGAGGCCGAGAACGACAAGTATGCCCGCCAGCTCGCTTCTTCAGCCGGTGTTGCCGTGTTCGTGGCCGCCAAGGACGATCCGGAGCATTGGGTGCTGGCCGGGCGCGCCTGTCAACGCTTTGCCCTCGCCGCCACGGCACTGGGCCTCAAGCACGCGTACCTCAACCAACCCGTCGAAGTCGCTGGCCTGCGCCCGGAACTCGCAGCGCTGGTCGGCGTGCCGGGTCGTCGCCCAGACATCGTCATGCGCTTTGGCTACGGAGCGCAAATGCCGTTCTCGGCACGCCGGTCGATAGAAGCGGTGATGGCATGATGCTTGTCCTGCAATGGTCCTTCGTCGCATTGATCGTTTTGATCGCCTTTTATGCCGGCCTGCATGCCTTCGGCGCCCGGCGCTGGAAGCTGGCTGCGCACAGCCTCGTCGAGCGGCTGGACGCGTCGCAAGTCGCTGCCGGGACAGCACGCTATGATTCTGCAGAAATCGCTGATCTGCCCGCGCCAGTGCGCCGCTATCTCCAGCAGGCGCTGACCGCTGGACAACCCATCGTCCGGACGGCTGATCTCGCCATGACTGGCACCTTCAATCTCAACATGGATGCCCCGCAATGGAAGCCGTTCACCTCGAAGCAGCACGTCACAACCAGGCGCCCCGGCTTTGTCTGGGATGCCAGGATCATGATGTTCCCGGGCGTGCCCATTCTTGTCTATGATGCCTATATCGCTGGCGAGGGCATGCTGCGCCCGTCGATCCTGGGGCTTTATTCCATGGGCGATCTCCGCGGCGGCAGGGAGATCGCGAGGGGCGAACTGATGCGTTTTTTCGCGGAAGCCGTCTGGTATCCGACTGCCTTGCTGCCAAGCCAGGGCGTGACGTGGGTGGCGGTGGACGACGCATCGGCGAAAGCCGCGCTGACCGATGGGCTGATCAGCCTGACGATGCTGTTTCGCTTCGGGGCGGATGGCATGGTTGCCTCGATCCACGCCGATGCGCGCGGCTGCACCGTCGATGGCGTATCGGTGATGATGCCATGGGAATGCAGCATGTCGAACTATCAGATGCGGGATGGCATGCGCGTGCCTTTCAGAGGCGAAGCAGCTTACGCCACTCCTGATGGCGAAAAGCCTTACTTTCGCGGAACGATCACGCAGATTGCCTATCAGTTCGTGCAATGAGCACGTCACTCATCACGCCTCAAAAGGGCGGCTGGATAGCTGCGCAATGGCAAACCATTGCACTCGCGGCTGTTCCGGCCACGGCGTTGATCCTCGGGTTGGCCGCCTTTGCGATGGACCGTGGTGATACAGCTTTCTGGATTTTCGCAGCTGGCATTGTCCCGGTTCTCATTGCACTTCTGGTCAGCATCATTCGCAGCCTGGCCCGTGGTGAATTCGGGCTCGACATCATCGCGGCACTCTCGATGTCCGCTGCCCTGCTCACCAATGAAGCGCTGGCAGGCGTCGTGGTCGCACTGATGTATTCCGGTGGGCAATTGCTGGAAGACTACGCGCAGGGACGCGCCCAGCGCGAGATGATGGCACTGCTGGGGCGTGTGGCGCGGACCGCCCAGGTCTATCGCGGCAAAGGACTGGTCGAGACACCCATCGAGCAGTTGCTGCCGGGCGACCGGCTGCTTGTCCGCGCCAGCGAAATCATACCTGCTGATGGACAGGTGCACAGCGGCGCGGCGCTGTTGGACGAATCGTCCATGACCGGCGAACCCATGCCCGTGCACCGCAATGCCGGTGAGGCCGTTGCGAGCGGTGTCGCGAACGCAGGGGCACCGTTCGATCTCGTGCTTTCGCATACCGCAGCCAACAGCACATATGCCGCCGTCGTCAGGCTTGTCGATGCGGCCCGCTTTTCAAAGGCGCCCGTGGCGCGCCTTGCCGATCAATATGCATTGGGCTTCCTCGCCGTGACGGTTGTGCTTGCAGGCGGTGCTTGGTTTTTGACTGGAGAAGCCTCACGCGCCGTGGCGGTGCTGGTTGTTGCGACACCTTGCCCGCTGATCCTCGCCGTCCCGGTCGCCATCGTCGCGGGCATGTCACGGGCCGCCAAGCGCGGGCTGCTTTTCAAGTCGGCGCGTATTCTGGAAGTCCTGCCGCGCATTCGAACCGTGATGTTCGACAAGACGGGGACGGTGACGGATGGCTATCCAAAGATTGCATCCGTCGAACCTGCGCCCAACGTGACCGAGGCTGATCTGATTGCGCTTGCCGCGTCGCTCGCCCAGTCTTCGCAGCATACGATCTCGCAGGCCGTGGTTGGCGAGGCCCTCAAACGCGGCGTGGTGCTCTCGCCACCTACGAGTGTCGAAGACATCGCCGGAGACGGCGTCAAGGGCTTGGTTGCAGGCATCCCGGTGGTGATTGGCCGCCCCGACTTCGTGGGATTGAGCGTCGGGGCGACGCCTCCTCCGCCAGGTAAAGTGCCGACCGGATCGACGGTGCTGGGCGTGGCAGCCAAGGGTGCATGGGCCGGGCGGCTGGTCTTTATCGACACTATGCGGGATGATGC
>JANNFV010000063.1:0-2757 GCA_031380285.1 Hyphomicrobiales bacterium
TCATCATCAGTGACCTGACCCCTGTGCCCCTGGCTCCCGATGCGGTCGCTGGCCTGTTCAACCTGCGTGGCCGGGTGATGACGATGCTCAGCATGCGGGCCATGCTCGGCTTCGAGCGCTCGGGTGAGCGCGGGAGCGAAACCACCGCGATCGGCATCGAGTGGCGGGGCGAGAGCTTTGGCCTGCTCGTGGACAAGGTCGGAGAAGTCATGAGCCTCTCGCCTGCCAACCGCGAAAAGAACCCTTTCAACCTCGACAAGGGCTGGGGCCGACTGAGCGCGGGTGTCCACAGGCTGGACAACCTGCTTCTTGTCGAACTCAGCCTTGATGCCCTGTTCCAGGACAAGACCCTGGAAGCCGCCTAAACCCCTAGGAGAGACCCATGCAGAAGCACTGCCTCGTCGTCGACGATTCGCCTGTCATCCGGAAAGTCGCAAGGCGGATCCTGGAGAACATGAACTTCCTGATCATGGAAGCCGAGGATGGAGCGAAGGCGCTCGATGTCTGCGCGGTTCACATGCCTGACGCCATCCTGCTCGACTGGAACATGCCTGTGATGGATGGCTACGAGTTCCTGAAGGTGCTCCGGACCGTCGAGAATGGCAAGAAACCGAAGGTCGTTTTCTGCACGACGGAAAATGATGTGGCGCACATCGCCCGGGCCATGCATGCCGGTGCGGACGAGTACATCATGAAGCCGTTCGACAGGGAAATCCTGTCGGTCAAGTTCCAGGAAATCGGCCTGCGCTGAAACCGTCGCTTGTTCGAGCGAGAATCCGATGGGCGATCCCGTTCCCACTCCAGCCGCTGCAACCGCGAGCCAACGCCCGATCCGCGTGATGATCGTGGATGATGCGGTTGTCGTGCGCGGATTGCTGTCGCGCTGGCTGACCGATGCGGGCGGCATCGAGATCGCGTCCACGCACCGCACCGGTGCGGAAGCTGTGGCCGCAATCGACCGGGTGAAGCCGGACATCATCCTGCTCGATATCGAGATGCCCGATATGGACGGCATCACCGCCCTGCCGCTCCTGCTGAAGAAGCAGCCTGCAACGACGGTAATCGTCGCGTCGACCCTGACCACGCGCAATGCCGAGATATCCCTGCGCTGCCTCGAACTGGGGGCGATGGATTATATCGCCAAGCCATCCACCAACCGTGACGTGACCTTCTCGACCGATTTTCGCCGCGAGATCATCGCCAAGGTCATGACGCTCGGCCAGCGCACGCTGCGCGGTTTTCTGCCGCAAGCCCGAGGCCTGGCGGCGCCGAACGGGCTCGCGCGACCGTTGCTCAAGCCGGTGGCAGCGACGCCGATGGGCGAAGCGTCGTATGCGCTGCGTCCTTTCGCGAAGGTGACGTCGCGGGTGCTGGCCATCGGCGCTTCGACCGGCGGGCCCAACGCGATCAATGATCTTCTGAAGCTGTGCCGCCCCGCCATCCAGCGCATGCCGGTGATCATCACGCAGCACATGCCGACGATGTTCACCACCATGTTCGCGGATCATCTGAAGCGGTCGCTGACGATCGATGCCAGCGAAGCCCAGCACGGTGAAACGATCGAGAGGGGGCGTGTCTATGTCGCCCCAGGCGGCAAGCATCTGCGCATCGAGCGGACCGCGAACGACATCCGTGCCGTCATCGACGATTCCCCGCCTGTGAATTTCTGCAAGCCTTCCGTGGACATGACTCTCGCTTCGGTCTGCAAGGTGTTTGGCCCCGGGTCGCTGGCCGTCATCCTGACCGGGATGGGCTCTGACGGCTTGCAGGGAGCCGCGCAGATCGTCGAAGCCGGAGGCAACGTGATCGCCCAGGACGAGGCGTCGAGCGTTGTCTGGGGCATGCCGGGCATGGTGGCCAAGCGGGGGCTGTGCGCGGCTGTCGAGCCCATCGACCGTCTGGCCAGGATCATCAACATGACAGCCGGGTGTGCGTCATGATCGCTGATCCGGAATTCAACTTCATCCAGGGCTTCCTGATGCAACGCTCGGGCATTCTGCTGGGCAACGAGAAGCGCTACCTGGTCGAGACAAGGCTCGACCCCGTGATGCGGCAGTTGCAATTGCCGTCGTTCCGCTTGGTCGTGGACAAGCTGAAGGCCGGTGACCGGGCCCTCGAAACCGCTGTCATCGACGCCATGACGACGAACGAAACCTTGTTCTTCCGCGACAGGCAGCCGTTTGACCTGTTCCAGAATGAGGTCATGCCGGAGCTGATCAGGAACCGCCGTGCTGGTGGGCGAATCCGCATCTGGTGCGCGGCCTGTTCGTCCGGCCAGGAGCCCTATTCGCTCAGCATGATCCTGGACGAGATGAAGCCGCGCCTCAACGGCATTTCAGTGGAGATTCTGGCGACGGATCTTTCCGAAAAGGTGCTCGCCCAGGCCCGCGAAGGCATCTACAGCCAATTCGAAGTGCAGCGTGGCCTGCCCATTCGCTATCTGCTCAAGCATTTCACGCAGGTCGGAACGCGCTGGCAGATCGACAAGGCGCTGGCCGAGCGGATCCAGTTCAGGTCGGTGAACCTGCTGCAGGGCTTCAAGCAGCATGGGCCTTTCGATGTGATATTCTGCCGCAACGTGCTGATCTATTTTGGCGAAACCACCAAGCGCGACGTGCTCAACCGGATGAGCGAAGTGCTGGCACCGGATGGCTCGCTGTTCCTGGGCGGTGCCGAGACCGTGCTGGGGCTGACAACCTCGCTCTCGCCGCACAAGACCGAGCGCAGCCTCTACGTGCAGGCTGGATCAGCCAATGC
>JANNFV010000090.1:0-2744 GCA_031380285.1 Hyphomicrobiales bacterium
ATGCCGAGAGCGTCATCTCCAACGCATCCGATCAGGCTGACAGTGCCGCCAAGACGCAGGGCGGCGATGGCCTGGTTGGCGCCCTTGCCACCCAGCGACAGAACTGCATCCGATCCCAGCACGGTTTCCCCCGGTCCAGGCAATGCCGCGACCCTGATGGCCACATCCATGTTGATGGAACCGACAACCGCGACCGCGGGACGGATCACGGGACGGATCTCGGGCCGCATCATGGCGCGGCGGGCTCGGCCTTTTCAGCGGGGACTGGAGCGGCCATCCCGGCCTTCCAGCTGCGCTCCTGCGCCCGGTAGCGGGCGATGCCGATGGGAAGGCTGATGAGATAGAGGATCACCAATCCCGCCAGCGTTTCAAAGGTGTTGGCAATCAGCAGCCCGGCCAGCAGCACGGCGGAGACAAACAGCGGCACCACATAGCTGCGGTTGACCGTCTGCCCCAGCTTCTTGGACGAGATCGTCGGAATGGTGCTGATCGTGAAGAAGGCAATCAGCAGGGTGTAGACCAACACCAGCACCGGCAGCCCGGTGAAGGATGGCAGCAGCCCGGCCAGATGAACATAAAGCGGCAGCAGCACGCAGGCCGCGCCCATGGGCGCAGGCATGCCCACGAAGAAGCCTTTCTTCCAGTCCGGCCTTGTCGGGTCATCCAGCATCACGTTGAAGCGGGCGAGACGCAGCACCATCGCGATGGCAAAGACCAGGCAGACGATCCAGCCCACCGACTTCAGATCCTTGAGGATCCAAAAATACAGCACCAGCGCCGGCACACAGCCGAAATTGACGAAATCCGCCAGCGAATCCAGTTCCGCGCCGAAGCGCGACGTGCCCTTGAGATAGCGTGCCAGATTGCCATCGATGCCGTCGAGCAGTGCTGCGAACAAGATGGCATAGACCGCACTTTCCAGCCGCCCCTCGATGGCCAGGCGAATGGCGGTGAGGCCAAGGCACAGCGCCAACAGCGTCACCAGGTTGGGAATGAGCACCCTGAGCGGGATCGGCTGGAAACGCCGCTTCTTCGGCTCATCCGGATCAGGCTGGAACGGCGGGAAGAGGTCTGAGATCGGATCGGTCATGGCACAATGTTAGCCTGCGATGGCCCCGTCGTCATCCCACCTTGAAGACGCGCTGCGCTTCCTTCGACGACGCATCGGCCAGCACTGTCTCGCCCGCCAGCGACGTCTGACCCACGCCGACCAGCGGCTTCACGCCCTCGGGCAGATAGACATCGACGCGCGACCCGAAGCGGATCAGCCCGAAGCGCTCTCCCGACTGGATGACAACGCCTTCCTTCGCGTTGTCGAAGGGCACGATGCGGCGTGCCAGCAGGCCCGCGATCTGCACGATGCCATAGCGCCCCTTGTCGGCATCGATGACGATGGAGTGGCGCTCGTTGTCCTCGCTCGCCTTGTCGAGATCGGCGCTGAGGAACAGGCCTGGCTTGTAGGCCACCTTGCTGATGCGGCCAGACACCGGGGCACGGTTCACGTGGCAATCGAAGACCGACATGAAGATGGTGATGCGCGGCAGGGGCTTCTCGCCAAGCTCAAGTTCGGCTGGCGGCACGAAAAAGCCCACCATGTCGACCCTGCCATCAGCGGGCGAGATCACCAGTCCGTCACGCGCCGCCGTCACGCGGGGCGGATCGCGGAAGAAATAGGCGCACCACAGCGTCAGAATCCAGCCGATCCAGCCCAAGGGTGCCCAGAGCCAGCCCAGCACCAGGGCCCCCACCGCGAACAGCGCGATGAACAGATACCCCTCGGGATGGATGGGCACGAGCTGCTTGCGGATGGAGGTGACGACGGACATGGGGCTGGTCTCTTCTATCGTTGAGACCCGTCTGATAGCCGAACGGGCCGCAGCTTGGAAGCCACGGCCCGCAGATCAGTTGACGCGGCTGAAAGCCGCTTGGCCCGGCGCTCAGGCGAAGGCGAACCACTCCGCCATGACGCTTTTGGCCTCGATGCCAAACAGCGTGATGAGCTGACCACCCGCGAACTCGATCTGGGTGGAGTTGCCATCCTGATAGATCGCGGCGGTTTTCATCAATTCGTCGAAGTTGCCAGCCAGATCCTTGCTGATCACGAGGAAATCGTCACCCGCCGTGAAGTCGGTGATGAAGTCATGGCCGGACTTGGCGTTGAACATGAACTTGTCCCGTCCCACGCCGCCCGTCAGGATGTCGAAGCCTGCACCAGCATCGATGGTCTGGTTGCCAGCGCCGCAGATCATCGTGTCATCGCCGTCGGTTCCGGTGCGGATATCACCGCGACCCTGGGCAATGGTGGTCCTGGCGACGCCTTCGAACTTGAACATCTCGGCCGAAAACTTCTCCTTGTCGAACTGCGGCAGCACCAGCACTTCCCGACCGTTGTCGAATTCCATGATCGTGGTGCGCCCGTCCTGATAGACAGAGACATGCTGCATCATCTGCTCGAAATTCTCGAAGAAGTCGCTGCGGATCACGATGATATCGCGTCCGACATCGAAGTTGGTCACGTACTGGCGACCGGAGTCCAGGCCGAAGTTGAACACATCGACCTTGTCGGCCACGGTTTCCTGGGCAAACAGCCGCACATTGTCGAGCGAGACGCCGTAGCCATCGGCCGTTCCCGTGCCGGAGAAGCTGAGGCGGTTCATGTCCACACCGGCATGTCCCTCGACCACGAACGAAAACTCCTTCATCGAGGTTCCATCAGGGGTGACGCTGCCGATCTTCTGGCCGTC
>JANNFV010000096.1:0-5229 GCA_031380285.1 Hyphomicrobiales bacterium
AAGGGGAGCTGGAACATCCGGCCATAGACAGGACGCGAGCGGGTCGAGGTCTGGCCGGTGGAGACGTCGATCAGGTCGCAGCCCTCAGCGGCGAAAGCGCGGGAGATGGCGACGGCATCGTCGCCGGTTATGCCGCCCTCCGCCCAGTCCGTGGCGGAAATGCGCACCGACATCGGCTTGTCGCCTGGCCACGCCTGGCGCATGGCGCGAAACACCTCCAGCGGGAAACGCAGGCGGTTCTCCAGGCTGCCGCCATACGCGTCCATGCGCTGATTGGTGAGCGGCGACAGGAACGAGGCCAGCAGGTAGCCATGGGCCGCGTGCATCTCGATCATGTCGAAGCCGATGCGGACTGCTCGCTCCACGGCTTGCACGAACTCCTGGATGAGCCTGTCCATATCGGCCCGTGTCGCCTCGCGCGGGGTCTGGCTCTCGGGATAGTACGGGATGGGCGAGGCCGAGAGAATGGGCCAGGCACCCTCCTTCAAGGGCTGGTCCATCCCCTCCCACATCAGCCGCGACGCCCCCTTGCGCCCGGCATGGCCGAGTTGCAGGCAGATCCTGGCGTTCGACCTGGCGTGAACGAAATCCACGATCCGCTTCCAGGCAGTCTCCTGCGCGTTGTTCCACAGGCCGGTGCAGCCGGGTGTGATGCGGGCGTCCCGCGCCACGCAGGTCATCTCGGTGAAGATCAGGCCTGCGCCTCCGACGGCGCGGGCGCCATAGTGCATGAGGTGCCAATCATCGGGCAGGCCCTCGCTGGCGGAATAGAGGCACATCGGCGACAGCACGACGCGGTTTGGCACCACCATGTCCCGCAGGCGTAACGGCTGGAACATCGGCACCACGGCCTGGCCGTCGGTGTTGATCCGGGCCTCCACACCCAATTCCTCCGCCACGCACGCATCCGCCGCCGCCACGAATTCCGGGGCGCGGAGCGCAAGGTTGTCATAGGTGATCGCCTTCGAGCGCGTCATGAGGCCGAAAGCGAAGCGCGTTGGTGCAAAATCCCGGAAGCGCTCGACATGCTCGAACCAGACCAGGCTGACATCGGCGGCGTGCTGGGTTTTCTCGACCTCCTCGCGGCGTGTCGTCTCGAAATGATGGAGCGCAGCGGCCACGTCGAGGCCCTTGGCGTGAAAGGCGCGGTGGAGATGGATCGCATCCTCCATCGCCAGCTTGGTGCCCGAGCCGATGGAGAAATGTGCCGTCGCCTTGGCATCGCCGATCAGCACGATGTTGTCCTTCACCCAGCGCCGCGCCCGGATCATCGGGAATTGCCGCCACTGCGAGCGATTGGTGATGAGGCGATGCCCCTGCAGTTCCTCGCTGAACAGGGTTTCGAGGAACGACGCTGTCTCGGCCTCGCTCATGGAGCCGACGCCAAGTGCCGCGAAGGTCTTGGAGTCTGTCTCGAAAATCCAGGTCGAGCGCCCTTCCTCGTACTGGTAGGCATGGACGATGACGATGCCGTGCGGGGTTTCCTTGAACCAGAAGGTGAAGGCATCGAGCGGACGCGTCGATCCCATCCAGACGAAACGGTTGGGCCTCAGGTCCGTCTCCGGCTGGAAATGCGCGGTGTCGCTGTCGCGGATGCGGCTGTTGATGCCATCCGCCGCCACCACCAGATCGAAGTCGCGTGACAATGCTGCGCTGTCCGCCAGTTCCTGTCCGAACACCAGTTTCACGCCCAGCGTCCGTGCCCGGTCCTGAAGCAGCATCAGGAGAGAGCGGCGCGAGCAACCGCAGAACCCGTTGCCACCCACACGTCGGACCTCGCCCTTGAAATGGATCTCGATATCGTCCCAATAGGCAAAGCTGGCGCGGATCGCCTCGTAGCTTGGCCCGTCGGCAGCCTTGAACATATCCAAGGTCTGATCGGAAAACACCACGCCGAAACCAAAGGTGTCATCCGCCTGGTTGCGCTCGAGCACCGTGATGTCGAGTTGCGGCCAGTCGCGCTTCATCAGCAGCGCGTAGTACAGGCCTGCAGGACCGCCGCCAGCAACCGCGATGCGCATGGGAACCCTCCATCAGATACAGAAGATATTTTAGGCTTAAAATAATTTCTGACAACGGGTGTTCCCCTCTTGCGTTGAATTATTTCAAACCTAAAATGTTTCGCAGGGAGACGCTCGACATGTCCTTGACTGGTCGACATGCGGTGGTGACAGGCGGCGGTCGCGGCATCGGCCGGGCCATCGCCAGGGCACTGGCTGCGGCTGGCGCCGTGGTGACCGTGACCGGACGCACCGAAAGCGACCTGCTCGACGCCGTGGCGACAGGCGATGCGCAGGGATATCTCATTCTCGATGCCACGGAAGAGACCGCGGTCCTGCACGGCTTTCGCAAGGCGGAAGCAGCCCGCGGCCCCATTGCCATTCTCGTGGCGAACGCGGGCAGTGCGGAGAGCGCGCCCTTCCTGAAGGCCGACAGCGCCATGTTCCGGCGCATGATCGATATCAATTTCATGGGCACCGTGCACGCCGCCCATGCCGTGCTGCCCGACATGCTGACCCGCAAGCAGGGACGCATCATCGTCGTGGCCTCGACGGCGGGCCTCAAGGGCTATGCCTATGTCTCGGCCTACACGGCAGCCAAACACGCCGTCGTCGGATTCACGAAAGCGCTGGCGCTTGAAACGGCGGCCAGCGGCGTGACGGTCAATGCCATCTGTCCAGGATACACCGAGACGGACATGGTCAGCGACAGCATCGGCAGGATCGTCGACAAGACCGGACGCAGCCGCGACGAGGTGATGGCGGAGATCCTCAAGGACAAGCCGCTGAAGCGCCTGATCCGGCCCGATGAGGTGGCCTCGGCCTGCCTCTGGCTGGCCTCGGACGGTGCTGCCGCCGTCACCGGCTCCACCGTTGTCGTGGCGGGAGGCGAAGTGTGATGGACGGCCTCCTCGCTCCTGCCCCCATCGACCGCGAGACGACAGCCACGCTGCGACCCGGCGACCACAAGGCCGAGTTGCGCCTGTGGCTGCGGATGCTGACCTGCACGACCCTGATCGAGAATGGCGTGCGTCGCCGCCTGCGTGACACGTTCGACGTCACGCTGCCGCGCTTCGACCTGATGGCACAGTTGCACAAGACGCCGACGGGGCTGACGCTGGGAGAATTATCGCAGCGCATGATGGTATCCAACGGCAACGTCACGGCCATCGTGGAAAAGCTGGTCAGCCAGGGCCTGCTCGACCGCAAGCCTTCACTGCGGGACCGCAGGGCGCAGGTGGTGTCGCTCACGGCCGCCGGTCGCGGAGCCTTCAGCCAGATGGCGGCGGCCCACGAAAACTGGATCGCGGCAACCTTCTCGGGCCTGTCGAGGGAGGAAGAGGAGCAACTGATGGCGCTTTTGGGCAAGGCCAAGATGTCGGCCCGCAAATCGCTTGGAGAGGTGTCATGACCCAGACGCCGTTCAGCCAGGTCACCCTGCCCCTTTCCGGGTACACACCAGCGCATTTCGCGCTTGCCCTCACTGGAAAGGTGGCGCTCATCACCTTGAACCGGCCCGAGAAGAAAAACCCGCTCACCTTCGAGAGCTATCGCGAGTTGACGGATGTCTTCCTGGCCTGTGCGCGGGACGAGGAGGTCAAGGCCATCGTGGTGACCGGGGCAGGAGGGAACTTCTGCTCGGGAGGCGATGTCTTCGAGATCATCGGACCCCTGGTCGCGATGGATACGGCGGGCCTGACACGCTTCACCCGCATGACGGGAGAACTCGTCAAGGCGATGCGGGCCTGTCCGCAGCCCGTGATTGCAGCCATCGACGGCATCTGTGCGGGTGCGGGAGCCATCATCGCCATGGCGTCGGACCTGCGCCTTGGTACGGAGCGCGCCAAGGTGGCGTTCCTGTTCAACCGCGTGGGCCTGGCGGGATGCGACATGGGGGCCTGCGCCCTGCTGCCCCGGATCATCGGGCAGGGCCGTGCGTCGGAACTGCTCTACACCGGTCGCTCGATGAGCGGTGCGGAGGCCGAGCGCTGGGGCTTCTTCAACCGGCTGACCACGGTGGAGGCGCTGCTCACCGATGCCAAGGCCATGGCGCAGGAGCTGGCCGATGGCCCGACCTTTGCCAATGCCATGACGAAGCGGATGCTGGAGATGGAATGGGCCATGTCGGTCAACGACGCCATCGAAGCCGAAGCCGTGGCGCAAGCCTTGTGCATGACGACGGAGGATTTCGGCCGCGCCTACCGCGCCTTTGCTGCCCGGCAGAAACCGGTGTTCGAGGGCAATTGATGACGCTCGCATCCACCCTGCCCTGGCCATTCTTTGACGCCGCGCATCGGGCTTATGCTGAGAGGCTGTCTGCCTTCGCGGCGGAGACGCTGCCAGGACTGCCCCATGACACCGCGACCGAGGCTGGCCTCGATGCGGCCTGCCGCGCCAGGGTGCGCGCGCTGGGCGACGCGGGTTTCCTGCGTGCCTGCGTGCCAGCGGCCTATGGCGGGCTATCGCCTGCGCTGGATGTTCGCACGCTGTGCCTCAGCCGCGATATCCTGGCGTGGCATGACGGCCTGGCGGATTTCGGCTTCGCCATGCAAGGCCTTGGCACGGGCTCGATCACGCTGTTTGGCTCGGATGCGTTGAAGCAGCGCCATCTGCCTGACGTTGCATCGGGCCGGGCCATCGCAGCCTTTGCCCTGTCGGAGCAAGAGGCCGGGTCCGATGTCGCGGCGATGACGACAGCCGCCGTCGCGGATGGTCCGGAGCATGTGCGAATCACGGGTGAGAAGACCTGGATATCGAATGGCGGCATCGCGGACCATTATGTGGTGTTTGCTCGTACAGGCGATGCTCCGGGTGCCAGGGGGTTGTCCGCCTTCGTGGTCGATGCGCAATCGCCGGGTCTTGCCGTCAGCGAGCGCATCGCGGTGATCGCACCCCACCCGCTGGCGACGCTGCGCTTCGATGCGGTGCGGGTGCCCCTGGCCAATCGGCTTGGATTGTCCGGCGAGGGCTTCAAGGTGGCGATGGCGACGCTCGATATCTTTCGCTCGACCGTGGGGGCCGCAGCCCTCGGCTTTGCCCGCCGCGCCCAGCACGAGGCGCTGGCCCGGGCCCGATCCCGCCATCTCTTCGGCGCTCCCATGGCGGAACTGCCTTTGGCACAGGCGGCCATCGCCGAGAGCGAGGCCGAGATCGATGCGGCTGCGCTGCTTGTCTATCGTGCGGCCTGGCTGAAGGATCAGGGCACGCCCCGCATCACCCGCGAGGCCGC
>JANNFV010000155.1:0-4176 GCA_031380285.1 Hyphomicrobiales bacterium
CCATTGGAGCCTTGCCGCGACAGTACCTTGTCGATGGCGGCCTGCACGCGCGTTTCTGCCGCATCGTCGAGTGCGAGATGCTCGAGGCTCGCCAGCCTGTTGACATAGAGCAGCGGCAGCGCCCGGCTGACGGTCTGCTCCGTGCAACCATAGGGATAGCGGTCCAGCGCCTTGAGAAGCGCCGCAACATCGAGTGCGGCAAAGGGCGAAACAGTGACCGCCACGCTGCCTGAGCCCGGCACCATGTCGTTCAGCAGGTCACCCGAGAGCGTGATGCTGCCGCCGCCAGGGATCGGGCGGACGCTGCGGTTGGCAATGGCCTGGTTGCTCGGCAGCACCTTGACGCGCACCTCCTGGCTCAGGTCATGGCCGCCACCGGTCAGCCGCAGGCCGAAGGTTGCCGTGCCAAGCCCTGCCGATGTCACCGGGATCGTGACCTGCGTCTTCTGCCCCTTGGCGAGGCGGACCGTGCGTCGCGCCGCCTCGGAGCCAACCGTGACAGGCCCCCTGACATCGACATCAAGGTTGTAGTCGCCCGCCTCGCCCTCGACATTGTTGATCTCGACATGGAAGCGCGAACGATCACCCATCGCGAGGAACCGCGGCAATGTCGCCTGCGCCACGACAGGATCGCGGATGAAGACATCCGACGACGCCTGCCCCACCTGCGACTTGGTCCACGCCACCGCCATGACCCGTGCTCCGCCGTTGAATGCCGGCACATCGAAGGCGACACGCGCCATGCCATCCGCGCCGACCTTCACCACGCCGGAATAGCGGGCGAAAGGCTCCTGTGTCGGCTTGTCCGCCGTGTTGGTGGTTGCAGAGGAATCACCGCCGGAGCGGAAGGCACCCTTGGTGCCCTGCATGCCGTCGATCAGGAAGCCGTAGAGATCACGCCATTCACCGCCCATCTGGCGTTGGCCGAAATAATGCTCGGTGGGGTTGGGCAACTGGTACTTCGTCAGATTGAGAATGCCGATATCGACGGCTGCCACCGTGACATGGGCTTCTTCGCCCGCAGCCAATCCACTGATCTTCACCGGCAGTTCCAGTCGGCCTCTGGGGCGGATCATCTGCGGCGCGCCTGTCTCAACCTTGAGGGTGCGGGCCTCCCTGCCGATGGAGAACCACGAAACGCCGATGGCACGGCCAGGCATGCGCTGGGCGCGGGCATCCAGCGGCCGATGCGCGAGCGCCACGACATAGGCGCTGGCACCCCAGTCGGCCGCAATGCGCACGGGCACCGTCGCGCCTCCCTCCGGCAGGTCGATGGTCTGCAACTGATGCACACGGTCGCTGATCACGGCGATGGTCGCCTTGCCCGCAAAGCGTGGTGCCAGGCGCACCTGCATGGTCTCGCCATCGGCATAGGCCGCCTTGTCGAGGCTGACCTCCAGCACATCAGGCGTATCCGCCTTGGCTTCGGCCACATAGCCAACATCAAAGGTGATCGACGTTTCGGCACTGTCGCTGCCTTCGGCGCGGACATCCAGGCGGTAGGTTCCCCATTCGACCTTGGCTTCGATGCGTGCTGGCCTATCCGCCGCGAGCGCGACCTCGCCATCGGAGACGCGCCGCGTGCGCTTCACGGCCTCGTAGTTCCAGCGCCCATCCTGGAAGAACCACTGGTAGTTCTTTTGCACGCGCGACAGCGTCCATTTCACGCCTGAACGCACAAGGCGGCGTCCTTCGCCGGTCGCCATCACCACGTCGAAGGTCGCGGTCTGGCCGTCGCCCAGAGTGCCGTCCTCGAACAGCGCCTTGACGCCCACCACATTGCCCTTGGGCAGGATGGGCAGCGTGATGGAGCGGTTGATGCCCCGCCCGCCATTCTCCGAAATCGTCAGCGCGATTTCGGCCTCCAGCGGCAACGTCGTTTCAGGCTCGGTCAGGGTGATGCCGAGGCTGGCACGTCCGCGTGCGTCGGTCGTGGCCTTGTCGTCGATGTCGTTCTTGACTGCCTCGACCTTCTCGTCGGTAAGGCCGATCTGATAGCCCTTGAGGCCGGGGATGGCGTGCTCGCTGGCGGCCCGCACTGTCACGGAACCGCCGATCTCCAGATCCGCACCGGGTGCACCATAGAGATAGCGGGCTTCCACATCGATCTCGGCGGGTTCGCCGGATTTCAGGGCTGGGCGCTTGGCCTTGATATCGGCATCGAGACGCTCGGGCACGTAATCCTCGACCAGGAAGCTTGTCTCGCCAATCGGGTTGCCCTTGGGATCGGCATAGGCCTGCACGCGCCAGGTGCCGGTCGAGGCACCACCGACGAGCGGGATCGACAACGCCCGTCCGCCGCCACCCTGGTCCTCCACCGCCTGGCGGCGATACTCGACGCCATCGGGACGCCGCGTCACCAGCGTCAGCGGCAGGCCGGTGACCGCAATGCCCTTGGCATCGCGGGCCAGCGCCGTCAGAAACACCGTCTCGCCCGAGCGATAGACACCGCGCTCGGCATAGAGGAAGGCGTCCAGCCCCTCCGGTGCGATGCGGCCCTTGACGCCCCTGTCCGTCAGATCGAAGGCGGATTGCTTGAGATCGAGGAAGCCGTAATCCTCGCCCGCACGCGCCGTGATCAGGCCGGGCGCGAGGCCGCCCTTGCCCCGCGCAAGGCCCGCATCGAACCGCGCCTGTCCATTGGCATCGGTTGTGGCCGTGCCCAGGATTTCGTTGCTTTTCGCCAGCAGTTGCACCTCGACATTGCGCAGCGGCGCGGCATCGGCCAGCGAGCGCACCAGCACATGCACGCCTTCGCCGGAGGAGAAGCTGGTGAGGCCAAGGTCCGACACCACAAACCACTGGGCGCTGGAGCCGCCCTCGTCGGAATCGTCGTCATCCGCCGCTTTCGGCATGGCCGTGTCTGCCTGCCCCGTAACCGCACGCGCCACCATGAGATAGACGCCGGGCTGCAGCTTGCCCAAAGCCTCGGTCACCGGGAAAGCCGTCGTCACGTCCTTGTTAAGGTCGGGCTTGATGTCCATCGTGCCGGACCAGACCTTCTGTCCCCGGGTTTCCGACAGTTCCTTGATTTCCGAGCGGGAAACCTCGCTCAGGAAATCCGAGCCATGGACGGTGTTGATCAGGTTGCGATCACCCACGCGCACGATATCCAGCCCGACCCTCGCCGTGTTGACCGACACGATGGGCAGGCCCTGCTGGCCCGTGCGGGGCAGCACATAGTTCTTGCCGGTGAAGCGCACGGATGGCGCGCGGTCGCGGACATAGATCTCGTAATCCGCGTTCTTCAGCAGCACCTCGCCGGGGATGGCGGAGGGGATGCCCTGGCGCAGCACGATGCCATAGCGCTCGCCGTGGCGCAGGCCCTCGACGCAGACCTGTGAATCCTCCGCCGTCACGGCGGTGTCGGCCCGGGCGCCCGTCACGGCGACGAAGGGCGCGAAATCGACGCGGCCCCGCGCCAGTGGCTCCGAGAAGGTGAAGCAGGCGCGGGGCGTGGCCGAATCCGCATCCGTCTTGTTCTCGGTCACGCGGAAGCCGCGCTTCTCGCGCAGGTCATCGTAAGCCTTGCGCGCCTCGGCGTTGTCCTGCGCGTCGAGGCTGAGGCGATAGCTGGTCAGCGCGGGACGCCACATCTCGCGCTGCTCGAACACGGCGGCAAGATTGCGCAGCGAGGCCGCCTCGTCCGGTTTCGTGCCGGAGCGCTGATAGGCGAGATAGCCAGCAGCCAGCGCCCGCTCCTGCAATTCATAGCGCTCGCGGTAATCCTTGGGGTCGATGGCACGGGCGACGCGGGACATCAGCCGCCACCCCTCGGGCGAGCGCGGATCGGCGATCACGGCCTGATTGGCTAGAGGAAGCGCACGCCGCGCCTCGTTGCGGGCGAGCAGCGCTTCCGCCTGGCGGACAAGCGCCCGCGCATCAACCGCGCCCGACACCGCGACCTCGCGCTTCAGGCGCTCCTCCAGGGTAACGCCGCTGGCGGCGAGATCATCGCGGACAAAGGCCTTCTGGGCGTGAACAGCATTCGCGAGCAGGCCGATGAGCAGCGCTGCGGCAAAGGCAACTGAGCGTGAAACCGACATCATCCCATCCCCCGTAAATATGCTCTCAGCAAATCCCGACGCAACGACGCGGTCCAATGCAGGGCAACATCACGGCAGGATCATGACAATGGCGACAGGCTAGCAGGCTGCGGGCGGAGCGCAATGGTGG
>JANNFV010000183.1:0-6359 GCA_031380285.1 Hyphomicrobiales bacterium
GATCAATAGCCGGGTGACAGAATCGCCCCGCGCTTGATACCAAAACCAGGAATCTCGCAAGAGCAGGATGATTGTGCCGGTCGCGGACGGGTGTAGCAATTGCCGCGCGACGTGACGCAGAGATTGCCTACCGGAACGGGGCGTGGCCGGTAGTATCCGCCGCCATAAGGATCAGGCCGATACTGGGGCTGCGGCTGGTAGTAGGGCCGGGGTGGTGGTGGCGGATAGGGGTAATACTGCGCCAATGCCGGTGCAGCCGTGGCGACAATGCCCGCTGCTGCCAGGATCGAGGCGAAAATTCCGCGCTTGGTCATGGAACCCTCCATCAGGTTCAGCGGCTGTCAGGCCGCTCTTCCACTGCGATGATCGTTTGTAGCAGATGAATGATGATTGAACACCTCGGCAGGTGAAGCTATCGCAGGCTGACAAGGACAGATCGATGCCACAGGAACTCAATGCCCGCTCGGCGGCTTTTGATGCCGACTTCCGGGCGCTGCTCGCCCAGAAGCGCGAGGTCTCCGAGGAAGTGACCGCCGCTGTCGCCGCCATCATCCAGGATGTGCGCAGCGGGGGCGATGCGGCTGTTGCTGCGCTGTCCCTCAAATTTGACTCGGTCGACCTGACGACACGCGGCATGCGCATCTCTGAATCGGAACTGGCAGAGGCGCTGGACCGCTGCGATGCGACCGCGCTTGCCGCATTGCGCTTCGCCAAGGAACGGATCGAGGCCTATCACCAGAAACAGCGCCCCGCCGACACGCAGTTCACCGATGCGCTGGGCGTGGAACTGGGTTGGCGCTGGACTGCCATCGAATCGGTCGGCCTCTATGTGCCGGGCGGCAGCGCGAGCTATCCGTCATCGGTGCTGATGAACGCTGTCCCCGCCAAAGTGGCGGGCGTGCCGCGCATTGTCATGGTGGTTCCGGCACCCAAGGGCGTGGTCAATCCGCTGGTGCTGGCGGCGGCCTCCATCGCGGGCGTCGACGAGGTCTACCGTGTGGGCGGCGCACAGGCCATCGCGGCGCTGGCCTATGGGACGCAGAGCATCCAGCCCGTGGTCAAGGTGGTCGGCCCCGGCAACGCCTATGTGGCCGCGGCCAAGCGCCAGGTGTTCGGGCAGGTCGGCATCGACATGATCGCGGGTCCGTCCGAAGTGGTCGTCCTGGCGGATGCCACGGCGAACCCGGACTGGATCGCGGCGGATCTGCTGGCGCAGGCCGAGCATGACAGCGCGGCGCAATCCATCCTGATCACCGACTCGGGCGATCTGGCACGGCACGTGACCGCGTCGCTTGAAAGCCAGCTCACCACGCTGCCCCGCCGGGACATCGCGGCTGCCTCCTGGCGCGACTTTGGCGCGATCATCCGTGTGGACAATCTCGAGGCGGCCATCCCCCTGATCGACCGGCTGGCCCCCGAACATCTGGAAATCATGGCGCTGGATGCCGACGGGCTCGCCGGTCGCATCCGCAATGCCGGGGCGATCTTCCTGGGCGGGCACACGCCGGAAGCCATCGGAGATTATGTGGGCGGCTCAAACCATGTCTTGCCGACTGCCCGCAGCGCCCGCTACGCTTCCGGCCTGGGAGTGCTTGATTTCATGAAGCGGACATCCATCCTCAAATGCGGCGTGGAACAGTTGCGGGCGCTTGGCCCCGCCGCCATCGCCTTGGGCCATGCCGAGGGCCTGCACGCCCATGCGCGGTCCGTGGCGATCCGCCTCAACCTGCCGCTGGACTGAGCACCCGATGACGGAAGGTGCATCCCCATCGAACAACCGGCTGGTGGCCGTGGTGCTGGATGCGGCCTCCATCGAGCGCGGCACGCCTGACCAGGAGCACGAGCGGCTCACCGCCATCTATGACCTGGTCGAGGACAATGCCTTTGCCCTGCCCGATGGGCGCGAAGGCCCGTTTTCGCTGCATATCGGCATGATGAACGGGCGGCTGGTGTTCGATATCCGCAGCGAGGCGGGCACCCACATCATCACCCATGGCCTCTCGATGTCGCCGTTTCGCCGGGTGATCAAGGACTATTTCATGATCTGCGAGAGCTATTACGACGCCATCCGCAGCGCCACAGCCGAGCAGATCGAGGCCATCGACATGGGACGACGCGGCCTGCACAACGAGGCGGCGGACATTGTCATCGACCGCCTGAAGGACAAGGTCACCATCGATTTCCAGACGGCGCGACGGTTGTTCACGCTGTTGGCTGCGCTCTCCTGGACCGGGCGGGAGATCTGATCAGCCATGGCCGACAAACCCCGCTCCATTCTCTTTGCCTGCACGCTCAACGCCGTCCGCTCTCCCATGGCGGAAGGGTTGGCGCGTGCCATCCTGGGCCAGAAAATCTATGTCGATTCCGCCGGGCTTTCGACCGCGACGCTGGACCCTTTCGCGGTGGCAGCCCTTGCCGAACTCGGCATCGATATCCGCGACCACAACACGCAAGGCTTCGACGACATCGCGATCGATGAATTCGACCTGATCGTGGCGCTCTCGCCCGAAGCCGTGGAGAAAGCCAGGGCGCTGACCCGCCACAGCTCCGTCGCGGTCGAATACTGGCCGACGGACGATCCCACCGCCATGTCCGACGGCTCCCGCGAAAGCCGGTTGCAAGCCTATCGTCAGGTGCGCGATACGCTGAGGCAGCGGATCAAGGAGAGTTTTGCGTAGGGAGTTGTATGATCGCAACCATTCACCCTCCGTCCAACGTCTTCTGAGCCACATGCCGGATGTGCAGAACCTCGATCCACTCACCCGTTGCGCGATAGAACAACCGATAAGGGTAAGGCAGCAAGCCCATGACCCGCACACCGGGACGTTGTGCCACCTCCGGCGCGGCTTCTGGAAATACAGTGATATGGCTATGCACAGACTCAAGCCGGGTGACGAATGCGGCGCGGACGGTCGGCCAATGCGTCTTCTGATACTCCTGAATGCCCGCAAGCTCTGCCAGCGCGGCATCAGTGTAGCGAAGCCTCATGCAGCACGAAAGGCAGCCAGTGTTGCCGCCAGTTTCTCGTTGCTGGCAAACCGCCCGTGATCAGCTTCGATCAGGCCGCGGTCGATGCCGTCAAGCTCCTCGGCGCTGGCATGATAGGTTCCCCGCCGTTCCGCTGCGATCATGCGGGCGGCCTCCACCAGCCTCGCCTGATCCTCGTCAGGCCATGCCTCGATGGCGGGCACGATTGATTTGAGCGCAGCGATCATGAAAGAATTATAGCATGGCCCGCTGGACTTGCGAAGGATGATGCAGTCTTCGAACTCCCCCCGCTCAAGCCCCCGCATTCCGCACTTTCCGCCGCCCCATCGGCAGCGCCGTGATTCCGCCCACCGTGGCTCCGGCAAAAAAGCCGAGCAGCGCGAAGAAGCCGCCTTCCAGCGTCAGTGGCAGGGCAGGGCGATAGCTGCGGAAGGCCTGGCTGGCGATGGCGGGGTCGTAGTCCTTCACCATGGCGCCCACGCGTGTCAGCACGTCAGGCGCCTGCATCGCGGCCTGCTGGGATTGCAGCGTTTCAAAGCGCCGGATGGTCTCCCGCGTGCTGCTGCCGCGCCGCACCACGAAGGTGTCGGGCGAGCCTTCCAGCCGCTGGATACCAGCTTCGCGGGATAGCCCGGCGCGGCGGGCGTCCTGGTCGAAATTCTCGACGATGGCCTTCAGCTCATCGACGGCACCGCCGAGGCGCTGGGCATATTGCTGCGCGAATTCAGGGGCCTGGGAAGCGCCGACAGCGCCCAGACCACCCACGAACATCGCCATCATGCGCCGGATCATGGGGCGGAGCCAAGCGGCTCAGGGCGTGTATGTCAACTGTTTCAGGGCATCGCGGACATCGTCCTCGGTGACATCGGCCATGGCCTTCGCAACCTTGCAGGCCGCTGTCTTGCGTCCTGGTGCCATCACCAGGATGATGGTTTCATCGCCGGGGCAGGCGGGATCGGCGCACTGGATCTCGGAAACGCTGATGGCGATATCGGGATTGCGGCCCAGTGCCTCGAAGACATGGGCTTTCACCAGCTCATTGTTCGAGCGGGGGGAAGGGTTGGAACGGAGGGACAGTTTCCACATGGTCAGGCCCGAAGATGGGCCTTGAGATCGCTCACGGCAAGGTCAGGATGCCCGCATAGCCATCCGCCCCGCCCATCAGCAGACGCCGCCCTTGCCGGTCCCAGCCCAGAGCGGTGATCGCCTTCGCGCCCTCGTCGATGCGTGGCGCACGCACCAGAAGCTCGGAGGCATCGGTGAGGCGCACCAGCATCACGAAGCCGTCATCATAGCCGATGGCCAGCACCAGGGCTGCGGGATGGAAAGCCACCTGGCTAACGCGCACGGGGCGCACGCCGCACTCCCGCGGGGCCTTGCCCATGGGGCCATCCTTGCCCGAGAACGGCCAGATGATCGCGGCCTCTGCGCCGGATGTGGCGAGCCAGTTGCCATCATGCGACCAGCTCATCGAGCGGGTCTTGGCGGGATAGCCCGTCATGCGCATATGCGCCTTGTCGGTGACGCGCCAGCCATGCAGTGCGTTCTCCTGCATCGAGGTCACGACATAGCGTCCGTCCGGCGATACCGTGAGGTCGATATGCGAGCCCTTCCACGGCAGCGGCTCTGGCTCGGCGCTGGTGTTGGGGAACCACAGGCTGGCACCATTGTAGTGCGACAGGGCCAGGCGATAGCCCTTGGGCAGGAAAGCGAGGCCGCGCGCCGTGGTGGGAGCGCTCATCTGCTTGATTTCGCCCTTGGCGGAGCGGGCCGTCACGGTCTTGCCCGTGGACCAGGCCGTCGCGCCGTCCGGGAGGGTGGCAATCGCGTCGATCCAGCGGCCCTTCTCGTCGCCCAGTGTCTCCATCGTGTGGTCGCTGCGGGTGCGGATGATTCGGCCATCCTCGCCGCCCGTCACGAGGCTGTCCGCCGTGAAGGCCGCGACCAGCAGGCCGCCGGGATGCGGTTGCACTGCCGTCACGTCTGAGCCGATGAACGACACAACGCCATCCGAGGCCGCCAGCACGGCGGCATCGCCAAGAAACGCGGCGGCCATGACATGGCCCGCGACAGGGTGGGAAACGACGCGGCTGGAGAGATCGGGAGGAGCAGGCATGACCGGGAAACTGGATAGCCAAACAGCGCCGGATTGCAACGGTGTTTGCGGCGCGAACCCGATTTGAAAGGGCTCCCGGTCTCATCTGCAGCATGAGGACGTGAAGCCTCGACGGACGCATGGCGCGGCAAAAAGCTTCTTGCCGTCGGGCGCTCCCAGTCTCATACACTCGAAACCCATGGATTTGAACTCGCCCCTGTTTGACCGTGTGCGAATCCGCTCCGAGGAAGCGGAGGCGAGGGCGCGTCAGGCTCCCCGCTGCCAGCATCCGGGCTGCGACCAGCCAGGCGAGCACAAGGCACCACTGGGTCGCAACCGCGAGGGGCAGTATGTCTACATGTGCCTGCCGCATGTGCAGGCCTACAACAAGAGCTACAACTACTTCCAGGGCATGTCGGACGATGCCATCGCCGATTTCCAGAAAGACGCGCTGACCGGCCACCGCCCGACATGGACCATCGGCGTCACGGCCAAGGGCAATGGCCCGGCGGCCGCGGCTGCGGGATACAACGATCCCATGGGCATGTTCGGCGATGCCCAGCGCAAGGCAAAGGTGGCGGAGGAGCAGGCCCGTTCGAAATATGGCAAGCTGGCGCTGAAGGCGCTTGAAACGCTGCATCTCGACGAGAAGGCGACGCCGGAGATCATCCGCGCCAAGTACAAGAACTGGGTGAAGCGCCTGCACCCCGACGCCAACAATGGTGATCGGTCGCGTGAAGAAAAATTGCGTGAGATTCTCAAGGCCTATAATACATTGAAGTCCGCCGGGCACGTCTGAGCCGCCGCGATTTGACAAAACAGCCCTGCGTCTCGCCGAACTGACAAGCCGCTCCTCCTGCTTTTCCGCTCGCTGCGACCGTTCGCGGCTTGAAACTTGCGTGTCTTCCCGGCAAAGGAAGCCGTCACTGGAGAATGGATGATGACTGCTGCGACTGGCCTGCCCGACATCACGGTTTCTGCCCGCAAGGTGTTCGGCATCGATACGGACATGCAGGTACCCGCCTATTCCGTCACCAGCGCGGCCGTTCCCGAGCTTGATCCCGATTATCTCTTCGACAAGGACACGACGCTGGCGATCCTTGCGGGCTTCGCCTTCAACCGGCGCGTCATCGTCACGGGCTATCACGGCACGGGCAAATCGACGCATATCGAGCAGGTCGCGGCACGCCTCAACTGGCCCTGCATCCGTATCAACCTCGACAGCCATGTCAGCCGCATCGATCTCGTCGGCAAGGACGCCATCGTGCTGAAGGAC
>JANNFV010000217.1:0-13252 GCA_031380285.1 Hyphomicrobiales bacterium
GCTGCGGTTGCTGATTGCCGCGTTGATCGTGCTGGCCATGGCCGGTCCCTTGTGGAACCCCGATGTCGATGCCCGCAATGGCCGTGGCCCGTTGCTGGTGGTGATGGACAACAGCTGGTCCGCCGCGCCCGACTGGCAGCAGCGTGTCACGCGGGCCCAGGCGCTGATCGAAACGGCGGGTGGCGCGGGCCGTCCCGTTGCACTGCGGGCCACGGCGGATGAACCGGTGGATATCGTGCCGGTCACATCGACGCGCGTGCTCGATCAGTTGCGCAGCCTTGCCCCGGTGGCGCATTCCGTCGACCGCAAGCGCCAAGAAGCCTCGCTGCTGGCTTTCCTCGACCGCCAGGCCGACGCCACAATCCTCTGGGTGACCGACCGCGTCTCCGTGGCTGCCGACCGTGACGCGTTGAAAGCCGTCGCCGCCAAGGCGGGGGACCGGCTGACCGTGCTCGCGCCGGACGAACCTGCGGTGCAGGCGCTGGCAGGCCCCATCAACACGCCGGAGGCCATGACCGTGCGTGTGCTGCGGGCCGAAGCTGGCGCAGCGGTGGCAGGAGCCCTGCGTGCTGCCGATTGGCGCGGTCGCCCTGTTGCCGAGGCGCGCTTCCTGTTTCCTGCTGGCGCACGCGAGGTCACCGCCCGCTTCGAGGCACCGCTGGAGCTGCGCAACGACATCGCCCGCATCGACCTGCCCGGACAGGCCTCCGCCGGGGCCGTGCAACTGCTGGATGGCCGCAACAAGCGCCGCAGGGTCGGCGTGGTCAGCGGCGAGAGCACGGACACCGCGCAGCCGCTGCTGTCGCCATCCTATTTCGTAACGCGGGCGCTCGGCCCCTTCGCTGATGTGCGTGAGGCTCCGCGGGGCGCTCCTGATCCCTACAGCCGCCTGATCGAGGATGGCGCAGCCGTTCTGGTGCTGACCGATGTCGGCACCTTGAGTGGCCCTGCGCTCGCCCGGTTGACGGCGTTTGTCGACACTGGCGGCGTGCTGATCCGCTTTGCCAGCCGCCGCGTCGCAGCCCCCGCCGATGCGCTGATGCCCGTCAGGCTGCGCCGCAACGAGCGGGTCATGGGTGGTGCGCTGTCCTGGGATACACCCAAGAAGCTCGCAACATTCCTGGCCGGTGGCCCCTTCGACGGGATGCGCATCTCGGATGATGTCACGGTTACGCAGCAGATCCTGGCCGAGCCGGATGCAGCCCTGTCGGACAAGACCTGGGCCGCCCTGGAAGATGGCACGCCGCTGATCACCGGCGAAAAACGCGGCAAGGGCGTCGTCGCACTGTTCCATGTCACGGCGGACAGTGGCTGGTCGTCGCTGCCCCTGTCGCTCGCCTTCGTCGAGACGTTGCGGCGGCTGACCGGGCTCTCCGCCATCAGCGGTGACGCGCAGGAGGTGGGCACCGCCGCCGATGCCTCGCGGCGCGATGAGGCGCTGCTGGCACCGCTGCGCAACCTCGATGGTTTCGGAGCCTTCCAGCCGCCTTCCGCCACGACAGAGCCTGTGCGCCGCAATTTCCAGGATGCATCGTCGGCAAAGCATCCGCCCGGCTTCTATGGCACGCAGGAATCACCCCTGGCCGTGAACACGCTTGCGGCAAACGCCGAACTGCAGCCGCTCGATCTCTCCGGCCTCATCGTCAGGCCGTTGGCGGCACGCCAGGCGCTTGACCTGCGCCCTCATCTGATCACGCTGGCGCTTCTGTTGTTCCTTGTCGATGCGGTGGCCGCGCTGTGGCTCTCCGGCGCATTGGCACGCCTGCGGACACGCGGTGCCGCCGCAGCGGCGGCTATCGCCCTGCTCGGGTTGGCGCTGGCCTTCGCCATCAATCCGTCGCCTGTCATGGCCCAGCAGCCCGCTCCCGCAGCGACACGGCAGGACCGCATCCCATCGTTCCGCGCCGATGACATCGAGGCGGCGCTGACGACGCGGCTTGCCTATGTGATCACGGGAGATCGCGAGATCGACGAGATCAGCCGACAGGGCCTGCAGGGCCTGACCCGCGCTCTGGCAACGCGCACTGCGCTCGATCCGGGGGAGCCGATCGGCCTTGATATCTCCCGCGACGAACTGGTGTTCTATCCGCTGCTCTACTGGCCGATGGTGGCAAGCAGGCCTGCTCCTTCCGAAGCGGCGATCCGCAGGATCGATGCCTTCATGAAGGGGGGCGGCACCATCATCTTCGACACCCGCGATGCGCTGAACAACCGTGGTGGCAGTGCCGTCACGCCCGAGACACAGTACATGCGGCGCATTCTGTCGAGCATCGACGTGCCGGATCTGGAGCCGGTGCCGAAGGACCACGTCATCACCAAGACATTCTATATCCTTGATGGCTTTCTCGGTCGCTATACCACGGGGCGCACCTGGATCGAGGTTCTGCAACGCAACCAGGAACAGGATCGCACCCGTCCGGCCCAGGCCGGAGACCGCGTCTCGCCCATCATCATCACCGGCAATGACCTCGCCGCCGCCTGGGCGGTCGACCGCCTTGGGCAACCGCGCTTTCCGCTGGTTCCCGGGGATGCCCGCCAGCGGGAATTCGCCATCCGTGGCGGCGTCAACATCGTGATGTATGCCCTCACAGGCAACTACAAGGCCGACCAGGTGCATGTGCCCGCGCTGCTCGAGCGGCTGGGCCAGTAGCCATGGATCGCTTCAGCCTCACCTTCACCCCGTTCCTGCCCTGGCCCGTTATCGGCGGCCTGGCCTTGATTGCGCTGCTCGTGGCGGGTCTGGCGCTCTTTGCCCGGCAGCGTGGCGGCTGGATGCGCCTTGCCGCGCTGGCCCTGTTGCTGCTGGCGCTTGCCAATCCCGCCTTCGTCACCCTGGACCGCGACAAGCTGAATGATGTGGTTGCCATCGTCGTGGATCGCAGCGGCAGCCAGCGGCTGGGGGATCGCGCCAGCCAGACCGACCGTGCCCGCGACGAGGTGATGCGCCAGTTGAATGCCCGGCCCGGCACCGATATCCGGGTGATCGAGGTGGATGAGCGCGATACCAACGTCGATGGCACGCGGCTGTTCGAGACCTTGCAGGCGGGCCTCGCCGATGTGCCGCCGGAGCGGATGGCCGGCGTCATCGCCATCACCGACGGGCGGGCGCATGATGTGCCTGCCAACGCACGCGCCCTGGGTTTCCAGGCACCGGTCCATGCTCTCATCACGGGCCGCGAGGGCGAGCGGGACCGGCGGCTGGAAGTCATCCAGGGTCCACGCTTCGGCATCGTCGGCAAGGATGTCACTGCCGCGGTTCGCATCGTCGATGCCGGCGTTGCCGGTGGTGCGCCCGCCAATCTCGTGGTGCGGCGCGGTGGCCAGGTCATCGCGCGGCGCACGGGCATTCCAGGACAGATCATCCGCGTGCCGATCCGCATCGAGAATGCCGGGCAGAACCTCATCGAGATCGAAGCCGAGGCGCTGCCCGATGAACTGACGCTGCTCAACAACGTGGCCGTGCTGCCCATCGATGGCGTGCGCGACAAGCTGAAGGTGTTGCTTGTCTCGGGTGAACCCCATGCGGGCGAGCGCACCTGGCGCAACCTGCTGAAGGCGGATGGCAACGTCGAACTCGTGCATTTCACCATCCTCAGGCCACCGGAAAAGCAGGATGGCACCCCGATCAATGAGTTGGCGCTGATCGCCTTCCCGACGCGCGAGCTCTTTGTGCAGAAGATCGCGGAGTTCGACCTGATCATCCTGGATCGCTACGCCAACCAGAGCATCCTGCCGCCGAGCTATTTCGAGAACATCGTGCGCTATGTGCGCGATGGCGGTGCGGTGTTGCTGGCGGCCGGCGGGGAATTTGCCGGGCCGGGAACGCTTGCCTCCACGCCGCTCATGCAGATCCTGCCCGCCCGTCCCGTGGGCAACGCCATCGAGCGCCCGTTCCTGCCGCGCATCTCGTCCGTCGGAGAACGCCACCCCGTCACCCGCGCCCTGCCGGGCTGGGATCGGGACAACCCGCAATGGTCGCCCTGGTTCCGGATCGTCAATGCGCAGGCGACGACCGGAGCCTCCGTCATGACCGGGCCGGATGACCTGCCCCTGCTCGTGCTCAACCGGGTGCAGAAGGGCCGGATCGCCCAGCTCCTGTCGGATCACGCCTGGCTGTGGGCACGCGGCCTGGGCGATGGCGGCCCCTATATAGACCTGCTGCGCCGCCTCTCGCACTGGCTGATGAAGGAGCCGGAACTGGACGAGGAAGCCCTGCGCATGACGGCACGGGGCAATGTGCTGACCATCGAGCGTCAGACACTGGCGGAGACGGTGGCTGACATGCGCCTTGTTTCGCCCGACGGCGAGGACTTGAAGCTCACACTGACCCAGGCCGAACCCGGGCTCTGGCGCACGGTGTTCACGGCACGCCGACAGGGGCTGCACCGGGTGATTGACGGCGACAAGGTGGCTTTCGCCAATGTCGGCCCTGCCAACCCGCGCGAGTTCCGCGAGGTCACCAGCACCGAGGATGACCTTCGGGCGATTACCGAGCAGACCGGCGGCAGCGTGCGGCGGCTGGAACAGGCCGGGCGCTTCGCGGTTCCGCGCATCGTGGATGTGCGCGGTGGTGCGCGGTTCGCGGGAGCGGATTTCATCGGCCTCAAGCCGGCCGAAGCCTATGTGGTCAAGGGAGCCAGCCTGCTGCCGCTCGCGCTCGGCCTCGCAGGGCTGCTGCTGCTGTTGGGCAGCGCGATCCTGACCTGGCTGCGCGAAGGCCGGGGGCGGTTCCTGCGGCGGACTGCCTGACCAGCCGATGCCGGGCCTGAGCAACCGGGTCGATCCATTCGGAACCCTGTTTGCCACGCCCCTGCGCGGAACCTTGATGGGCAACCGGGGTGGCCGGTTCCATTGTTTCGACACCAGGCAGACAGGCGTCCGGCCCTATGCAAGCCGCCAGTGGATCTGCTGCGTGCTTGCCTTCAAGGGCCGCCGCAGGGAGATCTGGGGGAAAGGCTACACAGAGCTGTTCTTTGCCGATGAAGTCTCGGCGCTCGCCGCCGGGCATCGACCGTGCTTCGAGTGTCGCAGGGCAGACGCCACAGCTTTCGCCGCTGCGTGGGGGCGTGCTGCGGGTCGATCACCACCCCGCGCTCCTGACATGGATGTCGTGTTGCACACAGAGCGGCTCGAGCCGGGCCGGGCCTATGCCAAGCGCCTGCACCCCTTGCGGGACGAAGCGCTGCCGGAGGGGACCATGCTCTCCATCGCAGGAGACGCCTATGTGGTTTCAGCGGCGGGATTGCGTCCCTGGTCGTTCGCGGGCGTCGGTCCTGTGCTGGCTGCAAGGCCGCTAGGGCTGGCCCTGCTGCTGACACCGCCAACCATCGTTGCGGTGCTTGCCGCAGGTTACCGCCCGGCGGTGTGACCGTTGCTTGCCGCTCCGTGGTCCGGGTGATACGTCGCTTGCGTCGATGCAGGCTTGGCATGGCGTGATATGTGAGCGGGGACACGAATACACGATGTGCGGGATTGCCGGACTGGTGCTGGGGGAACGCGGAGCCGATGCGGCTTTGCGCCAGCGGGTCGCCGGAATGAACGCCGCCCTCGCGCATCGCGGACCAGATGGCGCTGGCATCTGGACCGATACGGCTCACGGCGTGGCGCTGGCGCAGCGGCGTCTGGCGATCGTTGATCTGTCGGACACCGGTGCACAGCCCATGCTGTCGCATTCCGGGCGTCTGGCCATGACCTACAATGGCGAAATCTACAATTTCCGCGAACTCCGCAAAGATCTGGAGGCCGAGGGCGTCTGCTTTCGGGGAACCTCGGATTCCGAAGTCCTTCTGGAAGCCTGGGAGCGCTGGGGCCGGGAGCGGACTCTGCAAGCACTGAACGGCATGTTCGCCATCGCCATCTGGGATCGGACGGAGCACAGCCTTGTGCTGGTCAGGGACCGTTTCGGCATCAAGCCCCTGCTGTGGCGACAAGAAAGTGGCGGGCTGGCTTTCGCCTCGGAGTTGAAAGGCCTGCTGGCCGATCCTTCCTGTCCCCGGGACATCGATCCGGCGGCGTTCGCGGCCTATCTGCGCCACGGCGCGGTTCCGGCCCCCTGGACCATCATCGGGGGAGTTCACAAGCTTGAGCCCGGCGGCATCCTGGAATGGCGCAAGGGAGAGGCTCCTGCCCTCCGGCAATTCTGGTCGCCGCTGACACAGATGAGCGCGGGCCAGAGCCATCCAGCAACGGCTCCCTTTGCAACGCTGGTCGATGACGCCGAGGCGCTGCTGGGCGATGCCGTCGAGCGCCAGATGATCGCCGATGTGCCGCTGGGCGCATTCCTGTCAGGTGGCATCGACTCGTCGCTGGTAGTCGCGCTCATGCAGCAACGCTGCGACCGCAAGGTCGAGACTTTCACCATCGGCTTCGAGGAAGCGGCCTGGGATGAATCGCCTCACGCCGCGGCGGTGGCCGCCCATCTGGGCACCCGGCATACCACGCTGATGACTTCGGGTCACGCCGCGCAGGCGCTCGTGCCGGACATCGCGGCGATCTATGACGAGCCGTTCTCCGACTCCTCGCAATTGCCGACGCTGCTGCTGTGTCGCCTGGTGCGCGACCATGTGACCGTCGCTCTCTCCGGTGATGGTGGTGACGAGACCTTCGCGGGCTATGAACGCCATGGCTGGGGTCTTGCGCTCCAGCGTTACCGCGAGCGCCTGCCCGGATTTGTCCGCCAGGCTGCGGGACGCCTTGCGGATGTCATGCCCATCGGATTGGCCGATGCCGCTGCTGGCCTTGTGGGCCATCAAGCTGGTAGCCACCATCCCGGCCATCGCCTCAAGCGGGCGGCAAGGGCGGGCGCGGCAGACAGCTTCACCGATGGGTATCGCCAGTTTCTCAGCCAGACCACCGAGCCACACAGGGTGCTGCGGCATCCCAGGGAACACCATCCCTTTGCGTATCAGCCCAATGAGGCGCTGGATCGGCTGCTGCCATTGGCGCGGATGCAGACCATTGACGCCCTGTCCTATCTGCCCGATGACATCCTCGTCAAAGTTGATCGTGCGAGCATGTCAGTGGGGCTTGAAGTTCGCGTGCCGCTGCTGGATCATCGGTTATGGGAATGGGCGGCGCGCCTGCCTTCGGGCATGCAGCGCCACGGGGGAAAGGCAAAAGCGGTGCTGAGGGCAATCCTGGACAGGCATGTCCCCGCCGCCTTGACCGAGCGACCGAAGGCGGGATTCGCCGTGCCACTCGCGGCCTGGTTGCGGCTTGAGCTGCGGGACTGGGCCGAAACATTGCTCGAGCCAGCGCGTCTGGCTGAAAGCGGGCTGCTTGAACCAACGGCAGTCCGCAAGATCTGGGATTCACATCTGGCGGGACGCGAGGATCATGCGCCGCTGTTGTGGTCGATCCTCATGTTCGAATCCTGGCGGCGATCGGTCTTGCATGCCTGACCGTCGTTTGTCCGTTGTCGTGGCTGCCCCACCCATGAATGTGGGCGGTACCGAGCAGCATCTCCTGCACGTGCTGCCCGGTTTGGCACAGCGCGGCATCGACATCACCGTGGTGCTGCTCCACTCCGGCGGGGCGCTCGAGGAGGCGTTGGGGGCGGGCGTTTCCGATGTGGTCGCTCCGGCGATCAACTTGCCGCGCTATCTGCGCACAGTCATGCAAGGTCTTGCGATCTGGCGGACCATCCGTCGCGTCAAGCCGGATGTCGTGCACGCCTTCCTCAGCGAGCCTTATATCGCTGCTGCTGCCGCGCATCGTCTGATCGGTGAGCCGCGTCCTGCTCTCGTGCATGGGCGACGCAGCCTGGCCTTCTACGCGCGCCAACACCCCTTCGCGCAGCGCGTCGAAGTGTTTGCACACGGCATGGCATCCGCCCTCGTCGGCAATTCCACGGCGGTGACGGCAGAACTGGAAGCAGAGGCCGGGAGCCCGCTGAAGGTCTGTCGCATTCCCAATGGCATCCCCCTTGGAGAGGCGATCACGTCGGAGGAACGCCTGGCGGCCCGTGCCCGCTTCGGCCTGCTGCCGGAAGACCTGGTGCTGACGCAGGTCGCCAATTTCCATGCCTACAAGGGCCATGGCGATCTGCTCAAGGCGGCAGCCGCCCTCAAGGACAGACTGCGCCAGCCCTGGAAATTGCTGCTGCCGGGGCGTGATGCCGGGGAACATGCGGCGCTGCGGGCCATGACCGAACAACTGGGCCTGCGCGACCACGTGATCTTTCCAGGTGAATGGGCTGGTTCGCGCGAGCCCTATGCAGCAGCCGATATCGGCCTCCTCGCCAGCCACACCGAAGGGTTCTCCAACAGCCTGATCGAGGGCATGGCGATGGGTCTGCCGATGATCGCCACGCGTGTCGGCGGCAACACCGATGCCATCGATGATGGCGAGAACGGTTTTCTCGTGGCTCCTTCCGCGCCGGAGGAACTCGCGACCGCAATCCTGACACTGGCCGATATGCCGGACCTCCGCAGCCGCCTGGGCCTGGCCGCCCGCGAGAAGGCGCTGGCCCAGTTCTCGCTCGAGGCTTGCATCGATCGCTACGAGCGCCTGTGGCGTGGCCTCGCTGAAGCAAAGCCCGGCCGCCCTGCGGACTGGGTGGTCTAGAAAAGGCTGCCCTGTTTGTCGGCAGTGGTGTTTGCGCGGCGTGGCGGTGGCACGGTGCCGCTGTCCGGCAGGGCCTGAACCTCCGGCCCGTCATTCGCCACCTTGTTGACCGCCTTCGAGACCGGCACCATCTCCAGCAAATCTTCGGGCGGAGGGCGCAGCAGCCGGAAAGCCGCTTCGGCTGGTGTCTGCGGATCAAGCCACGCCTCGAAATCACGGGGATCGAGGATCACGGGCGAGCGCTCGTGAATGGCCGAGATCACACCATTGGCCGTGGTGTTGATCAGTGCCGCCGTATCGATCTCGCTGCCATCGGGCGAACTCCATGGTTCCCACAAGGCCGCGAAGGCAAAGACGCGCCGGTCTGGCCGACGCAGCAGAAACGGCCTGCTATCCTTGCCCAGCCGCTGCCATTCATAGAAACCGTCGGCGGGCATCAGCGCCCGGCGGCGCATGAAGGCCGCGCGGAACGATGCTTTCTGGCGCACCGTTTCCGAGCGGATGTTGATGACGAGCGGGAACGCCTTGAGATCCTTCACCCAACCCGGCACGAAGCCCCAGCGCATGAGGGTGAAATGGCGCTGGCCGCCAAGTGCATGCACGACAGGCACGGGCTGCGTCGGCGCGATGTTGTATCGGGGTGGAAAATTCGGGCGCTCATCATAGCCGAAGTATTCCTGCAACTCCTGCGGCGAGCGGGTGATGGCATAGCGTCCACACATGAGCGGCTCTTTAGAGCAGGACCGCCACTGCCGTCATCTCCAGATGCACGCTCTCAGTTCTCGGCGCTCTCGAAATAGAAGATGTGCTTGCCCACCTTTTCCCGCTTGTCCATGTAGCGCGCCCACCAGGGCCTGACATAATTGGCATGGTAGTGCGTGGCATTGCCGACACCCGGGAGATAGGTCCGGCCTTCCGCCACATCACGGGCGATGCGCTGTGCGGTCGCCCAGGGTCCGGATTCGTCGGTTCTCAGCGCCTTGCCCTCGCAGGCGAAGGTGAACTGGCAGGCGAGATAACGATGGCGGTTCTGGTAGACGACACCGCAGACCGACGCGGGATAGACGCCCGAGCGCACCCGGTTCAGCACCACCTGCGCCACGCCGGCCTGGCCGCGTTCCGGTTCCGAACGCGATTCGAAATAGACCGCTTCCGCCAGGCATTTCATCTCCCGCTCGGAGGTCACGGTGCCGACCAGCGGTGATTTGGGCGCGGCAGGACGTGCGACCGAGGGCAGGCTGATCTTCACATGGCCCACAGGAGGCGGCAGGGCGACTGCGACCTGGATGGCCGCTTTGCCTGGCAGTGTGCCGTCGCCGGATTTGGTGCCCGCCTGGCGGTCAAGGGGAGGCGCTGCCAAAGCTGCAACGACCGGCGCCTGCTCAACCAGACCGCTGAAAGCACCGATGATCGGGCCACCGTCATCCTCCGACAGGGGCAGGGCCGCTGGCATCATGTCGCCACCAAGCCGGAACAGCACGGAAATCTCGGGTGTCGCTTCCGACAATGCCTCGCTGCCATCCGTTGGCTGGGCGGCCCGCCAGAAGCCGGGCTGGAGATGGGTTTCCTCTTCCTGCTCCACGCTGGGGGGTTCGGCCAGCAGGGAGGGACGGGGCCGGATGAAATCTTCTGCCGTGGCCGCGATATCGGGCGCTGTCAGCGTCGGCCAGGCCAGCGTGATGTTTTCCGGCGTTGAATCGAAGCGCAGTCCGGGTGTTGCCGGATCAACGCTCGTCCGGATGCCCGCCGTCGCGGTGAACGAGACCAGCACGCCAGCGGCCAGAAGCCACGGCTTGAGGGGGCGCACCATTTTGGGCCGCCGGGAGAACAAGCTCCGGGAAGAACGCTTGGAGAGACGCATACGGAAACGCACTCGAACGCAACTGGGGACGGCGCTGCGCTTCTGCGAAACACATTCCCTGCCATGGATAATGCCCCAGTAAGGTTGCCGGGCGGTTAAGCGCCGGTTGGAGTTTCACCAAAGCCCGTTTAACGATGCGTTAGGGTTAACAAAGTACTGATGGGTCACAGCGTTTTCCTCTGTTCAGGCCGAGTTTGTCCGCAATGCGCCGTTTCTCCCAGACCACTGCAGCGCCGCCCTCGTCCGCAATGATTCCGCCTGCGCCAAGCCCGTCTGGCTGCTCCGTGTCGCGATCCGCCGCCCTCGCGCTGGTGATCATGGCACTCACGCTTGGCGGGTGCCTGCGCCGGGATGGTGCCGAGATCACCGGGTCGATCAACAGCCAGGTTCATGCCATGACCGACGCGGAAAAGCGCGTGGCCATGGAGCAGCTGGGCCGCCAGTATGAAAAGTCACCGGGCGACAAGCGCGTCTCCATGACCTATGCGCGCGTGCTGCGGGACATGAACCAGATCAACCAGGCCATCGCCGTGCTGCAGACCACCGCCGTGCGCTTCCCCAATGACCGGGAGGTGGCAGCAGCCCTGGGCAAGGGGCTGGCGGATGGCGGGCGCTTCGCGGAAGCGATGGATGTGCTGTCGCGTGCCCACACGCCGGACAAGCCGGATTGGCGCGTGCTCTCCACCCAAGGTGCCATCTCCGACCAGATCGGCAAGCCTGCAGAAGCGCAGCAATACTATCAGGCGGCCCTCCAGTTGCAGCCGGATGATCCCAACATCCTGTCCAATCTTGGTCTCTCCTATGCGCTCTCCAACCGCCTGACGGAGGCCGAGCAGGTGATGCGCAAGGCCGTGGCCAATCCCTCCGCGACGCCCCGGGTGCGGGGCAATCTTGCTCTCGTGCTGGCCCTCCAGGGCAAGTTCAAGGAGTCCGAGCATGAGGCCGCCCGCGATCTTTCACCGGCTGATGCCGCCGCCAACATCGCCTATGTCCGCTCCATGACGGCGCAGAACAACAGCTGGCGGCAGTTGCAGACCATGGGCGGCAAGCCCGTGGCACCGCAAGCACGCCGCTGATCGTGCTTGTGCAATCCTCTTGACGGATCGCGGTTGCACGATCATCGTGGCTGAGATCGAAGGCATACGCCCGATCACAAAGGCCCTCCGACCCGCGGGGGGCTTTCTGCATTTTGGGCAATGCCGAAGGGAACCGAAGCATGTCTGGCGTCACTCGTACGGGTCATATCCGCCTCACCTCCCATCCCGAGCCTGGCGAAGTGCGTTTCCCGATCCACTGGGGTGCGGCTGATCCGGCGACGCGTGGTGCGCTCATCGGCACCGTGACGAAACCGGCCGACCGCAACGTCATCGGCGCTGTCGGCGGCGCCTATTCGCTCTATCGCGCCCTGGCGGTCTCTTCCGGGGCGCTCAATCCGCTTGTGCGGCCCGACCTGCACAACACCCATCCGCCGGTGAAGCTTGGCCCGCATCCGCAATGGAACGATCCCGCGAAGATCGTGTCGCTCGATCCCTGGGGCCACCGGGTGGCAGAGGTCTTCGCGCGTGAAATTGGCGAAGGTGTCGATATCCGGCCCACCATCGCCGTCACCAAGGCACGCCTGACATTGCCGGAGATCCAGTCCCGCATGGCGGGCGGACACATCACGGCGGATGGCGACATCATGAAGGCTTCGGGCGATATCGCGGTGACCAAGATCGCGGTGGACCCTGTCTGGCATCTGCCCGGCATCGCGGAACGCTTCGGCACCTCGGAAACCAACCTGCGACGCCAGCTCTTCGAGCAGACCGGCGGCATGTTCCCGGAACTGGTGACGCGGCCTGATCTCTCCGTCTTCTTTCCGCCCATCGGCGGCATGACGGCCTATATCTTCGGCGACGCCGACAAGCTCTCTTCCGGCAAGCACCGCGTGGCCTGCCGCGTGCATGACGAGTGCAACGGCTCCGATGTCTTCGGCTCCGATATCTGCACCTGTCGGCCCTATCTGGTGCACGGCATCGAGGAATGCACGCGCGAAGCCCAGAACGGCGGCGTCGGACTCATCGTCTACAACCGCAAGGAAGGCCGGGCGCTGGGCGAGGTCACCAAGTTCCTTGTCTATAATGCCCGCAAGCGGCAGGAGGGCGGCGACAGCGCCGCGACCTATTTCGAGCGCACGGAATGCGTGGCCGGCGTGCAGGATGCCCGCTTCCAGCAATTGATGCCCGATATCCTGCATTGGCTCGGTATCCGGCGGATCGACCGCCTGATGTCGATGTCGAACATGAAATACGATGCCATGGTCCAATCCGGCATCGAGATCGGCGAGCGCGTGCCGATCCCCGACGAACTCGTGCCACCCGACGCCTCGGTCGAGATGGAGGCCAAGAAGGCGGCGGGCTATTATGCGCCAGACGGGGCCAAGGACGCGGCAGGGCTGGAAACGGTCAAGGGGCGCACCCTCGACCGGTTTTAGAGCCTGCTTCGAGGAATACGGGGCATGGTCTTAGGCTGGCCACAAAGAACGCAATTCGCGCAAGAACAATGGCGGCGATGCAAAGGCATGCCGTCGCAACAGACAGAAAGCCTCCCATGGGCATGAAGGAATCGATAACCGGGGCGCTCCACACCGCTTTCACGCCCTCAGCGCTGGAGGTCATCGACGAAAGCGACCAGCATGCCGGCCACGGGGGATGGCGCGAAGGCCAGACAACCCACGTGCGTGTGCGGATCACGAGTGCGGCGTTTGCCGGCAAGAGCCGGGTGGACGTGCATCGGATGGTGAATGCGGCGCTGGCAGAGGCGTTTGCGCAGGGGCTGCACGCGTTG
>JANNFV010000241.1:0-3392 GCA_031380285.1 Hyphomicrobiales bacterium
AGATGGTGGACGAGAATACGCTGCGGGAAATCACGCGGGGGGAGAAATCCGCCAAGCAGCCCCAGCCCACGCCGCGGGTCGACCGCGTGGACGACAAGAAGGAACAGAATGCACCGGGCGACGCCAAGCGTCAGGTGAACACGGACAACACGCCGAAAGCCCAGGAGGCGACGGCGAAGGAAGAGCGCAAGGAGGTCGCCGTCGTGGTGCCGCCACCGATCCCCGTGCCGCGCCCGTCACCGCCCAAGCCCGTCGAGCCGCCGAAAGTCGCTGTCGTCGCCAAGCCTCCGAAACCCGCCGAAACAACCGAAGAGGAAGAAGAGGCGGAGGAGGTGACGCGTCAGGCGGCGAAGAAGCGCGAGGAGCAGAAAAAGCTTGAGGACGCACGCCGTGCCGAGGACGCCAAGAAGCGCGACGATGCCCGCAAGGCGGAGGACGCCCGCAAGCAGGAAGAGCAGCGCCGCGAGCAGCAGGCCGAGGCCACCCGGCGCGAAGAGCTCAAGAAAATCGCTGACGCCAAGGCCGCCGAGGACCGCAAGAAGGCGGAGGATGCGAAGAAGGCGCAGGAGGCCGCGAAGAAAGCGGCTGATGACAAGAAGAAGCGCGAGGCCGAGCAGGACGCGAAGAACCAAGCCACAGCGGATGCGGCGCGGCGCGCCTTGCTGGCCTCACGGGAGGCACCGTCCAACAGCGGCAACACCGGGCAGCAGGTGCAGCGGGCACCTGCCGCGGGTGCGCCAGCCGCAACCGGGCAGAAGCTCAATCCGTCGGATCGGGCGGCGCTGGCCGGCATGCTGGCTGACCAGATCCGGACATGCTGGAGCGTGCCTGTCTCGGGCAAGCCCAATGTCCTGCCGCAGGTCCGGGTCACGCTCAACGCCGATGGTTCGCTCAATGGCGCGCCCGTATTGATCAATTCCTCCGGTGATCCCAATTTCCGCGCCCTGGCTGACAGCGGCATGCGCGCGATACGCCAATGCTCGCCCTTCCGCATCCCGCAGCGCTTCACGCCAACCTACAACGATTGGCGCACGATTGCTGTTCAACTGAACCCCGATGATTGAGATGACGATGATGAATGACCGTTCCACGATCATGGCATTTTTTGCTTCGCTCCTGATGGTGACAGCGTCGAGTCAGGCCAGCGCCGAACTCTTCATCGACCTGCGCGGCGGGAACTTCCAACCCATGCCCATCGCGGTGGCGGAGTGCGTGGGCGAGACCCCGCAGCAGAGCGTGTCGAGCGTCATCACCAACAACCTCAAGCGCTCCGGCCTGTTCGCGCCCATCGAGAAGTCGCGCTTCCCCGAGAAGATCGAGAATTTCGATGCCGCACCCAATTTCGCGGCCTGGAAAGGCACGGGCATCCAGGCGCTGGTGACCTGCCGCATCGTGCGCAACGGCAACCAGGTGCATGCCCAGTATCGGCTGTGGGAAGTGGCATCGGGAGAGCAGCTCGTGGGCCAGCAATTGTCCACCGATGGCGGCAACTGGCGGCGTGCGGCGCATATCATCTCGGATGGTGCCTTCGCCAAGATCACAGGCGAGAAGGGCTTCTTCGACACGCGCATCGTCTTCGTGGATGAAAGCGGCCCCAAGGAAAACCGCAAGAAGCGCCTGGCCATCATCGATCAGGACGGCGGCAATTTCCGGGCCTTGTCAGGCAACGAGGAACTGGTGGTGACACCGCGTTTCTCGCCATCGTCGCAGGAGGTGGCGTATATGGGCTTCGTGCCAGGGCAAGACCCCAAGGTCTATATCCTCGACATCGGCAAGGGCCAGCGCGAGGTGGTGGGAGACTTCCCCGGCATGAGCTTCAGCCCGCGCTTCTCGCCTGATGGCTGGAAGATCGTGATGAGCCTGCAGCAGGCGGGCAATGCCAATCTCTACGCCATGGACCTGCGTTCCAACGCCATGACGCGGCTGACCAACTCGCCCTCCATCGACACCTCGCCCTCCTATTCGCCCGATGGCGCTCAACTGGTGTTCGAGAGTGATCGTGGCGGCGGGCAACAGCTCTACACCATGGCGGCATCGGGTGGCGGCGCAAAGCGCATCTCCTTCGGGCAGGGCCGCTATTCCACGCCGGTGTGGTCACCCAAGGGCGACTACATCGCCTTCACCCGGCAAAGCGGCACGACCTTCGCCATCGGCATCATGAAGCCGGACGGCTCGGGAGAGCGTATCCTGACGGAAGGTTTCCACAACGAAGGCCCGACCTGGGCCCCCAACGGCCGCTACCTCATGTTCTTCCGCGATGCGGGCGGCGCGGGCGGCCCCAAGATGCACATGGTGGACACGACAGGCCGCGTCGAGGTGAGCGTGCCGACACCGGCATACGCAAGCGATCCGGCCTGGAGCCCGCTGCTCAGCGAGGTGAAGTGAGGCTACAGGCCGTCAGGGCTGATCAGTGCCACATCCGGGAAATACGCCCTGTAGCGCTGGGTGTCCCGCGTCAAAAGGGGCCAGCCTTCGGTTCGCGCCTGTGCGCCAATGAAGAAATCAGGGAGGGTGGTCATCTTGAGGCCGCCCCGTCGGCGATAGGCTACAAAGACCCTGGATGCCAGGAACAGACTCGAGGGGCTGAATGCTTCACGCCCGAGTCCGAGGCTTGCAATATCAACCTCGAGTTCTTCGACCGAGCGATATCGCGCCGCCAATTCCGCAAAGATCACGTCGTTGATGTGAACAGCACCCCTTTGCGTTGCGAGGCGAAACGCCTGTTTTGACCACGACAACCATTCTGGATCATCCGTCAGAAGGTCAATCACCACATTGGTATCGACCAGGGTCAATCATCACCCCGCATGAAGCGCATGAATTCGTCCGTCGTCATATTCTCAAGGACTGGATCGGTCTGTTGACGCGCGAGTCGACGCGTCCTGATGCGTGCGAGTGCAATCTCCAGGTTGTCATTCCCCGCTAGCATGTCCACCTTGCGGATAGAGACACGCCCGTCATTGGACAACTCAACTTCCAATTTGTCTCCTGGCTGGATGCCAGCCTTGTCACGCACCGCTTTCGGGATCGTCACCTGGGCTTTCGCTGTCATGGTCGTGGGCATGCGCTGCTCCGGTAATACCAAGTTGACGTATGGTATTACCGATTTGCGTCTGATTCAAGCCTCACTCCTCATCATCCTCGTCATCGGCGCGGCTCTTGCCGGTCTGGTCCTGCCAGAGCTTGAAGTAGAGGCCCTTCTTCTTCAGCAGTTCCTTGTGGGTGCCAACCTCGGCCAGCCTGCCCTTCTCGAGCACATAGACGAGGTCCATGTCGACGACCGAGGTCAGGCGATGGGTCACCGAGATCACCGTGCGGCCCCTTGCCACCTTGTTGAGCGTGCGGCTGATGGCCCGTTCGGTGGTCTGGTCGAGCGCCGAGGTCGCCTCGTC
>JANNFV010000243.1:0-2235 GCA_031380285.1 Hyphomicrobiales bacterium
CGATGGTGCTGTTTGCCGGGCGCTATTCCGATGCGATCCTGCCCGATGAGCATTTCATCGCGCTGGAGAAGGATTTCTCCAATGTCGATGATGTGCTGCGCAGACTGGACGATATTCCTGCCCTGGAAGCCATGACCGAGCGGGCCTATGCCCATCTCGTGGCGTCAGGCCGGTTCAGCTATCGCGCTTTCTTCGGCATGGTGTCCGCGGCTGCCACGCAACGCATGAAACGCTCCCGGACGGCGAAGGCGGTCAAGCCTGCCGAACCGGAGGATTCAGGCCTCGCGCTCCGCGACTGGACTGGCTACGAGCGCCCGTCGAAATTGCCGGAAAGGCCCGAGCATTTTCGCATGCGCCTGAGCCTTGCCGAGATTCGCCTGCTGCGGGGCGAGGATGAACGGCTGACCGCCGGCTTCGCTGATCACCGCTCCCTGCTGCTGGCCAATCTGGCAGGGCAGGCGGCCGGTCTTCAAGCTGTGCGCACGGAGATGGCCGCCAAAGCCGATCCGCCGGTGGAACTGGTTGCCAGCGGCGATGCCGTACCCGACGTCACGTCTTTCCTGAAGGAGAGCGACAATGTTGATCGTGACTGGATCCAACGCTGGACCACGGTGACAGGCAGCGTCGACGCAGCGCTCACCCGGCACGATCTCACCGCGCTTGCCAGCGCCATCAACGACACGCTGACCGCGATCCGCGACCGCTACAAGATCATCGGCGAGAAATACACGGTGTTCGGCTCACTCTATGAGGCCAACATGAAGCGGCTGGCCGAAGAGACGGTGGATGCCCAGAAAGGCTTCGTCCAGGCGGTGTCGGCGCAAATCCTGACTGATCCGCGCAAGATCGGCCTTGTAGTGCCCGTTGTCCGCCAATCCACCCGCCTGGCCAGCCTGTGGGCTGGTTCGGCCCTGCAGCGCCTGCAGGCCGGTGTCGCCAGCAAAGCCCCACGGGCAACAGCACTCTACCGCCGCATCGCCAATAATCTGCGCGGGCGCATTGGCATTTGATACCGGAGGGGGCGACCTGATGCCCGTACCTTTGGCCGCATCAAGGACGCGCGCCCATCCGGCCCCCTTGTCTCCGGTCTGTACAGTGGGGAGGGTGGCCCCGCACTCTTCGCGGGGTCGGGTGGGGGTTGCGCTGCGCTATCCGGAAATGTCAGCGCGACCCCCACCCGGCTCGCTCTGCTCGCCACCCACCCCGCAAGGGGGTGGGATGAACGCCCGTCCGGCAATCGGTCAGTCACAAGGGCCGTTGGTACAAGGCACTCACTTCTTGGGCTCAAGAGGCTTCGGCACCTTCGCCGCCAGAGAGGGGTCCATCGCTTCCTGCTGGAGACGGACAAAGGCGGCGTGCTCAGCATCGATCCTGGCTTGCGCGGCCGCGGCAGCTTCCGTGGCGAGGCGCATCTCTTCCTGCTGGCGCTGAACGAACGCCTTGTGTTCGGCGTTGATGCGGTCTTGCGCGGCGGCAGATGCTTCTGCGGCGAGGCGCATCTCCTCCTGCTGGCGCTGAACGAAGGCTTTGTGCTCGGCATCGATCTTTGCCTGCAGGATCACGTCTTCGGCAGCCGGGCGCATCTCTTGTTGCTGGCGCAGAACGAAGGCCTTGTGTTCGGCGTTGATCCGGTCTTGCGCGGCGGCAGCCGCTTCTGCGGCGAGACGCATCTCCTCCTGCTGGCGCTGAACGAACGCCTTGTGCTCGGCGTCGATCTTTGCCTGCAACGCCAATGCTTCGGGAGAAGGCCGCATCTCTTCCTGCTGCTGACGCACAAACGCCTGATGCTCCCTATCCAGTAGGGCTTGCTTCGCAGCTGCCGCCTCGGCGTCCAGTCGCATCTCTTCCTGCTGACGCTGAACAAACGCCTGATGCTCCGCGTCGATCTGCGCCTGCAGCGCCAACGCCTCGGGCGAAGGGCGCATCTCGTCCTGCTGCCGGCGAACGAACGCCTGGTGCTCGGCATCGATCCGCGCTTGCTCTGCAACTGACGCCTCGGTGGCCAATCGCATCTCTTCTTGCTGGCGCTGAACAAAGGCTTTGTGCTCGGCATCAATCCGCGCCTGGTGAGCGGCAGCAGCAGCGGACATCGCACCCTTGACGCCGCTTGACCGGGAGGGTTTCAAACTCTTCCAGCAGTACCCGATCAGCCATTGTCTGCCATCATACTTGGCGAATTCATCCCGCAGGTTGACACCCACGGCGCTCAGGGCCGCCAGCTTCTGGCCGGTTTCC
>JANNFV010000254.1:0-4039 GCA_031380285.1 Hyphomicrobiales bacterium
CAGGGGCCTATCGCATCGCGGCGGAACATGCCGCTGTTTCGACGGGTCGCCGGGCGGAAGCGGAGTTCCATGCGGGTTGGATCGCGCTGCGCTATCTCGGCTACGCGCAGACCGCGATGCTGCATTTCGATGAATCCGCACGCCTCGCGGAACTGACGGCGGCCAAATCCCGCGCTGCCTACTGGCGCGGTCGAGCCCTGGAGGCAGGGGCACGCGCTGAAGGCACGGCACGCGATGCCTACGCAGCCGCAGCGGCGTTGCCCGCGACCTATTATGGCCAGATGGCGGCAGGGCGGCTTGGTCGCCAGAAGCTGGAGCTGCCCGTCACGGAAGCATCGGACGTTGACGAGGCGATGGTGATGGCGAGCCCGACGGGCCAGTTGATCCAGCGCCTGCTTGACGCAGGCCTGAAGGATCTCGCACAGCCGCTCGCCGTCGATTTCGCCCGCACCGCGCCTTCCGCCAGCCATGTCGATGTGATCGCCCGGGCCTTCGTGGAAATGGGCGACGCGCCCACAGTCCTTGCCATCGGCAAGCTGGCGACGGCACGCGGCCTGGCGCTGGAGCACCATGCCTTCCCGACCTTCGGCATCCCGCGCTATCAGCCGCTGCCCGGTTCGCAGGACAAGGCGATGGTCTATGCCATTGCCCGGCAGGAGAGCGCCTTCAATGCCAAAGCCGTGTCGCATGCCAACGCACGCGGTTTGATGCAGATGCTGCCTTCCACGGCGTCGCGCACCGCCAGCCGCTTCAAGGTGCCGTTCAGTCCGGACCGCTTGACCGCCGAACCCGCTTTCAACGCCATGCTGGGGGCGGCGCATCTGGGCGAGTTGATGGAGGAAACCAAGGGCTCCATCGTCATGACCTTCGCCTCCTACAACGCCGGAGGCGGCCGTGTGCGCGAATGGGTCCAGGCCTTTGGTGATCCCCGCCAGCCCGGTGTCGATGTGGTGGACTGGGTGGAGCGCATCCCCTTCTACGAGACCCGCCACTATGTGCAGAAGATCATGGAAAACTACCAGGTCTACCGGGCGCGGTTCACCGACAACCGTTCGGCCCTGCTGATCGACGAGGACATGGAGCGGGGACGGCGGCCTTAGGGGCGTGAGCAACGAACGATCTTGACATCTGAATATATTCCTAGTATGCCCCTCGCCGTCATCGCGATGTGAAGGCAGCGGCCGGGCCAGCGGATTTGCGATGATGTCGGCGGGTCGCCTGTTGCCTCTCCCGGGCATCAGGCGGCCCTGCTGGCGGCGATGCCGGGGTGGTTTCCACCCGATCCAAGCATGAACTGCCAAGAACCACCCTCTCTGCCCGCTTGACGCGGCAGGAGGCCATCCCGGTATTTCCAAAGATCGTAACTCCCCGGTCCATGCGGATGCGGGGATACAGGCGCGTCGGCCTGTGGGTTACTTCACCCGCTCGCCGGGATAGACGCCCCAGAGGCGCTCCTGCTGCAACCAGCCATCGAAGCCATCACCGACGAGGCGGCACCATTTGCCCGAGCATTGCTCCACGCTGCCGATGACACCCGGTTGCAGCCTCGCCACAACCTGCGTGCTGTCGCTGTCTCGGGCATAAAGCGGAATATCGGCCTGCTTGAGCTTGGGGTTGATCTGCGCCGTGCGGCGGCCGGACAGGCGGGAATGGAAGACCCAGCCGTCATCGCCTTCCGAATCGCGCACCCGCCGCCAGTTCTCGAATTCCGCGATGATCTCGACGGGCACGCCTTCCTTCTTGAACACCCACTTGATGCGGTGATCCTTGGAGGGGCCTTCGCGCATCGGCGTGTCGGAGGGCTTGAGGCTGACAAAGCGCGGCACGGGCAGGCCGCTGACCGAACCCGTGGTTTCCTGGGCGACAGCCGGTGACGCAACAGCGGCCAAAGCCGCGACCATCAGGCAGGATTTCAGTCCGAACACACGCAACGCCATTATCCCCGACCGCCTTCTGCAGTGATCCTGCCGACCAAGGTCCCATCGAAATCCGACGCGAACAAGGCGGAGGAGCCGAAGCTGTTCTTGTGCTACCGCACGTCTTTGCTACACCGTGACCGATATAGTTGTGAACAGGCCTTCGACAGTTTGATTGTTTGTCGCAGCAGCCTGTTAACGGTGTATGAAAGAGCTGCCCGCAGGTGGCAGGAAAAGGGTGAGGACCACGGCCTTCGATGCCTTATCGTAAATCGACCGTTATCATAACGCGTAAATTGCCCGAACTTGTCGAGCAGCGCATGGGCGAGCTGTTCGATGCGCGGTTCAACCGCACGGACCTGCCCATGGATGTGGCGGGGCTGAAACAGGCCGTGGCGGAAGCCGATGTGCTGGTGCCGACCGTGACCGACAGGATCGATGCCGATGTGATCGCCGCCGCTGGCCCCAAGCTGAAACTCATCGCGAATTTTGGCAATGGCGTCGACAACATCGACGTGAAGGCGGCCTATGCGCGGGGTATCACGGTCACCAACACGCCTGGCGTGCTGACCGATGACATGGCGGATTTCACCATGGCGCTCATCGTCGCGGTGTCGCGCCGCTTCGTCGATGGCGCACGCGCCGTCACCACGGGACAGTTCACGGGCTGGTCGCCGAGCTGGATGCTGGGCCAGCGCATCTCCGGCAAGCGGCTGGGCATCATCGGCCTGGGCCGCATCGGCTTTGCCGTGGCGAAGCGGGCCAAGGCCTTTGGCTTGCAGATTCATTATCACAACCGCAGGCCTGCCGCGCAGCGCATCGAGCAGGAGTTGGACGCCACCTACTGGGACAGCCTCGACCGCATGCTGGGGCGCATGGACATTGTCACCGTGCATTGCCCGCACACGCCCGCCACATTCCATCTGCTGTCGGGACGCCGACTCAAGCTGCTGCAACCCCATGCCATCCTGGTCAACACGGCGCGGGGCGAGATCGTGGACGAGGAGTCGCTGGCGGAACTGCTGGAGCAGGGCAAGCTTGGGGGCGCGGGCCTCGATGTGTTCGAGCATGAGCCACAGGTGAACCCGAGGCTGCTGAAGCTGGCCGAGCAGGGTCGGGCCGTGCTGCTGCCCCACATGGGCTCCGCCACGCTCGAAAGCCGCATCGAGATGGGCGAGAAGGTCATCATCAACGTGAAGACATTCTCGGATGGTCACCGCCCGCCGGATCGGGTGCTGCCGGGCGCGGAGTAAGGCCTACAACCCCAGCAATAGCCGCAGACTCTGATCGAGTTCAGCCAGTTCGGAAACGCTCAGCTTTCCCGCCAATTTGCCTATCCGCTGTTTGTCCACCGCCAGCAGCTGATCACAGACGGCCACGCTCGTGGCACCCGCCGACGCGATGCGGATCGAAACCGGGGGATAGGCCTTTTTGTTGCTGCTGAGCGGCACCATCAGAACGGTTGATCGCACCATGTTCAGGGCCGGGGCGCCCACCACGGCGCAGGGTCTTGTCTTGGCAATCTCGCGACCTGCGGGATCACGCTGAGGAATGTTCACCCAATGGATGTCACCCCTTTGCATGCGCAGAGGTCTCGTCCGCGTCCATGCGGAGCAGGTTCTCGAAGCCGATGGCCTGCGTGTCCGCCATCACATCCCGATAGGATGGATCGGCCTCGATCATTCGGGCTGCCTGCGCGATGGCATCATCGGTCGCCGCCACATGCTGCGCCATCAGACCTTCCACGACCTTGCTGCGCCGTGCAGGTGGAATATGCCGATTGAACGCCGTCAGAACGGTCTCGTCGATGGAATAGAAGGCGCGTTGGGTCATCGGTCTTTCTGCCTGCACAGCTGCACACTGAGCACACTAGCATTTTCGGATCGTCCGAACAATTGCATGCAAGGGTCAAACCGGTGCCAATCCGAACCGCCTCCCGTACGGTTTCTGTCAGGCGCAACCCGATAATCCACCGATCACCTCGCCTTTGATCGGTTCAATAAAGGCTTTGTTTATCCCCGCAGCGTAGCGTTTGACCAGTTTACGCAAGGTCATCCACTTCGTGGTCGAGATTTCACGCAACGCTGGCAGCTATGCCATGATCGCAGCGGCTTCCCTGAAGC
>JANNFV010000286.1:0-2092 GCA_031380285.1 Hyphomicrobiales bacterium
TGACCTGACAAGACAGTGTTCAGCGCTTGCCACTCCGCAAGGGTGGCTTGCGTCTCGATCAGCCAGTAGTCTGGCCTCAGTCCGTGCTCGTGAAGCTGCCCGATCAGGTCGGCGGTGGTCATGCCTTCCCCCGCAAGCGCCTCGATCAGTGTGTGGTGACCAGTGCTGCGGCAGATCTCCATCACCCGGATGATGCCGGAGAGATGCTCATCAAGCCGCGTGCGGGCGTCAGTGCGGGCGTTGGCGATGAGCTTGACCACGTGGCTGCGAGGCCATGTCGGCAGTTCCCGCAGGATGGCCGTCGGATCACCCTGCGGGAACTGCCCTGCGACCCACAGGCCAAGCGCTGTCGCCTCCGCAAGGGCCGCAGCCCCCAGCGCGCGGTCGAGGAACATGCCGAAGCCTGGCCGGCCAGCAGCGGCACTCACGCAGGCCATGACACCCAAAGACTTGAACAATGGTATCCGTGCCGGATCGGCCCCCAGTGCCACGGCCACCGGAACCAGGTCATGGGGTCCATGGTCGATGGACAAGACGCGCAGGCCCGCAGACGACGAGAGGCTCATGGCTGGATCACGGTTCGAGCGACGGCGCGCCCACACCGACGATGGTCTGGTCAAAGTCGATATTGGCACCCGTGATCAGTCCGGATTCGGCGGAGGCAAGCCAGAGGCAGGTGCGGGCCACTTCTTCAGGGTCGATCAGGCGACCGAAGGGCCGGGTCTTCACGGCTTCTTCCAGCCAGCCATCCTGCGCCCCGTGATATTCCCGCATCACACGGTCCTCGCCCGGTGTGTGCATCCAGCCTATGTTGAGGCCATTGACGCGGATGCGGTGGCGGACCAGCGAATGCGCGACGTTGCGTGTCAGCGTCGCCAAGGCGCCCTTGCTGGTGCTGTAGGCCGACAGGAACGGCTGCCCGCCATGCGCCGACATCGACTGGATGTTGATGATCGCGCCCTGGATTGTTTCGCGTATCATGATCTTGGCGGCCTCCTGCATCAGGAAGAACGGGGCGCGGACATTGACATTGAACAACTCGTCATAGCGCTCCTCCGTGGTGTCGAGGATGGTTCCCCGATCCGTCAGGCCGGCCGCATTGACCAGCACATCCACCCGGCCGAACCGGCTGTCGGCAGCCTCCACCACGGCACGGGCCGCTGCGACGCTGGCGAGATCGGCCTTGACGAAAACCGCCGCCGTTCCCAGCGTTTCCAGCGCCTGGCGGACGTTTTCGCCGCGCTCGGCATGGCGCCCGCAGATGACGATGCCTGCTGCACCACGCCGCGCGAACAGCCGGGCGATGGCCTCGCCAAGCCCCTGTGTTCCACCCGTGACGATGGCCACCTTGCCATCCAGCCTTGCCTGTCCGCCCGAATCCATCGCAGCACTCCCTTGCCAGGATTAAATCAGAAGCTACGCTGATCGGCAAAGCGTGTTGGCGCACCAGCACCGCAAGAACCGGCAGGGGATAACAGCATCATGATCAGGATCGGATTGCTGGGAGCGGGCCGCATCGGCCGCATCCATGGCGGAAACGTCGCGGCATCGGGCAAGGCGCAACTGGTAGCCGTGGCCGACGCCGTGCCGAAGGCGGCAAAGGCTCTGGCGAAGGAACTGGGGGCACGGCCCGACAGTACGGCGGCCATTCTCGCCAATCCCGACATCGACGCCGTGCTGATCTGTTCGCCCACCGACACCCATGCCGACCTGATCGAAGCCGCCGTCAAGGCCGGCAAGGCCGTGTTCTGCGAGAAGCCGGTCGACCTGTCCTCGAAGCGCATCGTCCGTTGCCTCAAGACGGTGGCTGCCTCCGGCAAGCCGTTGATGATCGGCTTCAACCGGCGCTTCGATCCCAATTTCGCCGAGGCCCGTCGCCGCATTCGTGCCGGTACCATCGGCGAGGTGGAGCTTGTCAGCATCATCTCGCGCGATCCCTCGCCGCCGCCGCCAAGCTACGTCACGGATACGACGATGCACTTCGGCAAAATTCGGATCAAAGCGGCGGTTGAAGCCGATCATCAGTGGCTTGCCGGAGGTCGCCACAACCTTGAGGCAGCGGCCAATGCGCCCGGACGACAGGTCAACCGGC
>JANNFV010000406.1:0-3130 GCA_031380285.1 Hyphomicrobiales bacterium
CGGGCGGGGCGCGCCAGCCTGCCGATCTACCTGCTGCACCAGCCCGTGCTGATGGCGCTGATCGGCGCGGCGTCGCTTGCGCTGCCGGTCGCCGGACCGGACAGGGTGACGGTCGAATTCAGGCAGGCTTGCCAGCAAAGCTGCCTCAAGGCGGGCGAGACTTCTGATGTCTGTTCACGCTACTGCTCCTGCTCGGAGGCCGATATCCGCAAGGCAGAACTGTGGACTCCGCTGCTGCGCAACAACCTCACCGCACGCCAGCAACAGCAGGTGACGGCCATCACCGAGCAGTGTCAGGCGCAGGCGCGATAGCAGCCGTGCGATAGGCGAGAATTGCGCTAAGGCGCTTCCATGCCTATGACACGCCCATGAAATTCCTCGATCAAGCAAAAATCTTCGTCCAGTCCGGCGCGGGCGGCAATGGCTGCATCTCGTTTCGCCGCGAGAAGTTCATTGAGTATGGCGGCCCCGACGGCGGTGACGGCGGACGGGGCGGCGATGTCTGGGCGGTCTGCGTCAACGGGCTGAACACCCTGATCGATTTCCGCTACCAGCAGCACATCAAGGCCAAGGTCGGGGGACAGGGCGCGGGGCGTCAGCGTGCCGGAGGCAAGGGCGACGACGCCATCGTCAAGGTGCCGGTGGGCACGCAGATCTTCGACGAAGATGGCGAGACATTGCTGGCCGACATGACCGAGGAGGGCCAGCGGGTCCGGCTGGCAAAGGGCGGCAATGGCGGCTTCGGCAACCTCTATTTCGTGTCCTCCACCAACCGTGCGCCGCGCCGTGCCAACCCGGGACAGCCTGCCGAACAGCGCACGCTCTGGCTGCGCCTGAAACTCATTGCCGATGCGGGCCTTGTGGGCCTGCCGAATGCCGGCAAGTCGACCTTTCTGGCATCAACGACAGCAGCCAAGCCCAAGATCGCGAATTATCCCTTCACCACTCTGCATCCTGGCCTGGGCGTGGTGCGACTTGCGGATCGGGAGTTCGTGCTGGCCGACATTCCCGGCCTGATCGAGGGGGCCCATGAAGGCACGGGATTGGGAGACCGGTTCCTCGGCCATGTCGAGCGCTGTCGCGTGCTCCTGCATCTCGTGGATGGAACGGGCGAGGATGCAGGCCAGGACTACAAGATCGTCCGCAAGGAGATCGAGGCCTATGGCGGTGGCCTGGCGGAAAAGCCCGAGATCGTGGCGCTGTCCAAGGTCGACGCACTCGACCCCGAGACACTCAAGAAGCAGATGCAGCGGCTGAAGAAGGCGTGCGGGCAAGCGCCATTGGCGCTCTCCGCCGTGGCGCGTCTGGGCGTGCCGGAAGCGCTCGCAGCCTTGATCAAGATCATCGATGAGGCGCGTGACAGCGACGAAGCGCTGGTGCCGACCAAGGGCATTTCGCTGCTGGGCGGCAAGCGCAGGCCAACGGATGACGAAGACGAGGACGGCGACAACTGGGAATATGCACCGTAGCTGCGGAGGGGGCGGAATCGACTTCGGTCATGGAACCTGCTAGCATGCTAGCATGTTGGTCAAGCAACCCCGCAAACAGCTGAACATCCGCAGCAACGACGCCTATGAGCGGGCGCACAGGCTGGCGCGGCAGAGCAACATCAGCGTGACGGCGGTGATTGAGCAGGCGCTGGAAAACCTCGAAGCACGCAAACGGGGCCTTCAAGATTTGCTGTCACCAGAAGAGGTGGCTGAAAATGGTCGCATCCTCAAAAATGCGGTGCACCGGCTGTGGCGCGGCAAAGGTCCACCCGAAGGCGCAACGTCTGACCATACGTGGATGTATGACGACAATGGCCTTCCAAAGTGATCGCTGTCGACACCTCGGCCTTGGTAGCAATTGCGATGAAGGAGCCTGAAGCCGCAGCGTTCGAAAGCGCTATCCAGACGACTCCGTGCATTGTCGGCATGCCGACTTTGCTGGAATTGTATCTTGTTCTGTCAAACCGGCCAGAAGCGGATGCGGATGCATTCGTTGAAGAACTTGAACGCCTGCCGCGCTTGAGGTTCGTTTCGTTCGAAAGGGCCCATTTCATCGCAGCCCGGACGGCCTTTGACCGCTACGGCAAGGGCCGCAACGCACAATCCGCTTTGAATTTCGGCGACTGCATGGCTTATGCCGTGGCCAAGGTCCATGGCGCGCCGCTTTTGTTCAAGGGCAGTGATTTCCTGGCGACTGACATCGAACCCGCGATTGCTCCGTGACCCTCTCTCTCGTTTCCTTCAAGCGCATTGTCGTCAAGGTCGGCTCGTCGCTGCTCGTTGATCCGGTCAACGGGCCCAAGGCGGAATGGCTCGCGGCTCTCGCTGACGATCTCGCGGGACTGCACAAGCGTGGTGTGGATGTCCTCGTGGTCTCCTCCGGTGCCATCGCGCTGGGGCGCACAGTGCTGAAATATCCCAAGGGCGCCCTCACGCTGGATCGCTCCCAGGCCGCTGCCGCCGTGGGGCAGATCGCGCTGGCGCGTGTGTGGTCCGAGGCACTGGGTCGGCACGCAATCACGGCCGGACAGGTGCTGATCACGCCGCAGGACACCGAGGAACGCCGCCGCTATCTCAATGCGCGGGCCACGCTGGACGAGCTGCTGGCCCAACGCGCCATACCCGTGATCAACGAGAACGACACCGTGGCGACGGTCGAGATCCGCTATGGTGACAATGACCGGCTGGCTGCCCGTGTCGCCACCATGGCGGGGGCGGATTTGCTGATCCTGCTCTCCGATATCGACGGGCTCTACACAGCGCCGCCACAGAACAACCCGCAGGCACGGCTGATCCCCGTGGTGCCGAAGATCACGGCAGAGATCGAGGCGATGGCAGGTGGTGCGGCGTCGGAGTTCTCGCGCGGCGGCATGACCACCAAGATCGAGGCGGCCAAGATCGCAACCACGGCAGGCACGCATATGCTGATCGCTTCGGGCAAGATCGAGCATCCGCTGCAGGCCATCGCCGATGGCGGTCGCTGCACCTGGTTCCTGACGCCAGCCAATCCCGTCACGGCGCGAAAGCGCTGGATCGCGGGCTCGCTGGAGCCGAAGGGCACGCTGACCATCGACGCCGGTGCTGTGAGCGCGCTGCGCGCCGGCAAGAGCCTGCTGCCGGCCGGCGTGATCCGGGTCGAC
>JANNFV010000449.1:0-6944 GCA_031380285.1 Hyphomicrobiales bacterium
GAGCGCAAGCGTCTGCTCGCGGGGGCCTTGAGAGAGGCTGCGGTTTATCGCGCGAGGATGCAGGTACTGCACACATTGTCGCGATATCCGGATGCTCCAAGGCTGCCGGACGTCGTTCCCAAAGATATCGATTTCGACCCACGGGTCATGCGCATCATGGTGCGAATGCGGAAAGATGATTGCTACGGCGACGTCCTTTCGAACGACCAGATCCGCGAGTTTCTGACATCGGGAGACAGGCGGACAACGTCAGATGGCGAATGGCCGGTCATTGATGATGGGACTGTCGCGGCATTTGCCGCACTGCGTCCGGTTGACACCATAATTCCGGTTCCCACCGAAGCACCGCAGTCTTCGCGGGCGATGAGTGCCATGTTGATGCACATCGGTCTTGAGCCGATAGCACGCACTAATTTCACCGAAGCAGAGGGTGTTATTGCACAGGAGGAACAGGCCGCATCAGACCCTTTCCCTGATCCGTTTCCAGACATTCCCCTCGCGACGAGCGCTGGCGAGCCGTTGATGTCCAGCGTCTGGGACGAATTCAAGGCGTCTATGTTGGCCGAGAAGCGCTGGTCGCCAGCCACGGCCAATCAGGCGGATGCGACACTTCGCTTGATCGTTGCAATCGTCGGCGACCTCAAGCCCAGCGCGCTTGGGCCTGCGACGGGCCAGCGTGCGAAGGCGACGTTCCTGCGGCTGCCTCGGACCTATGACAAGAATCCCCGCTGGCGTTTGATCGCTGGCGAGTCGGGCCTGATCGCTGTCGCCGCGACCTTCGAGGCCGACGCCGCCAACGGAGTTGCAACCGATCCGCCAACTACGATCAAGACCTGGAACCGTCATGTCACGGTACTGAACGCATTTCACCAATGGGCATGGGGCGCCGTGCTCAATCGGGACGGAAAGGCACCGAGCCTTGGGCTCCATGTCAAGCAGAAGGTCATTGCCGCCCGTAATCTGCCCGACAGTGAGCGCGCGGCATCCATCTTTGCTCAGGAGCAGGTCACTAAGATATTCTCGAATGCGGCATTCACCAATCCGGTTCGCAATGAGAATGGCGAAATCAAGTATCCTAGCCGCTATTTCGGCCAGCTTTTTCTTGCACACACGGGAGCGCGCCGCGAGGAAATTTTCCAACTGCGGGTTCGGAACATTCGTTTAGCCACAGTCAAAGACCAGACCGGAGGCGAACGCAAGGTATGGTACATTGATCTGAATAATGACCTGGGCTTGAAGCTCAAGACTGTTGCTTCGCGGCGATATATTCCGATCCACAACACATTGATTAAGCTCGGCGTCATCGAGGAATTGGTGGATGGCAGAAGTCAGGACGAACTTCTATTCCGCGACGTGGACGAGCTCGCAGCAAGCAAGGGGAATGCTGCGGGAAAGTGGTCGTTGGCCCTGTTCAAGAAGTTGGGCGTGCACAAACGGGGTAACCACAAGTGGCGTCACACCGTCGTGACCAACCTCAAACGCGCGGGTGTGCCAGCAGGCCACGTGGAGGAACTCGTTGGCCACTCTGGCCTTGATCGTGACGATCTTAGGGGTGAGCGGGCATACGAAAGCCGCCGCGGCCGCAATAGCGAAAGTGAGCAGCGGACTTACGACGCGGGCCTCGAGCTGTCAGGCCTCGCAGATGCGATCGAGAAGCTGCACTACGATTTCGATTTCAGCCGTTTGCTGAGCTGCGCGTCCGGTTAATGCAACTAAGGAATATGTCTTTGAACCGGCTCGTGCGCTATTTCCTTGCGCCGTTTGGCGTGAAGCTCGAAATTGCGCGTTTGACATGCTATTTGATCGTATCCGTATCAATGCTGTATTTAGCGTATGTCTACACACCGAAGATTTCAGAAGATCGGCTCACTCAGCTCAATGCCAAGTTTAGCTTGCCATGCGGGACCGACATTCCGCTAAAAGTTCTTGACGAGGTGACGCGCAACCGGCTCTGGGCAGATTTCATAGTTCTTGCAACAGATGTGCGTCAAGTGAATGGATTGCCCTGGGACGTTCGACTGGCTAACAAGAAAGAATATGTTTACTCTCTGGATCGTATTACGGCTTTAGTCGCATTCCAATCCGAATTTACATGGTTAAATCCAAAAGACCGTCAATTTATCTTGAAATATATATCCGATGTAGGAATGGAAATTCGTAATTCCAAGCCAAATTCGAGGTCAGATAATTAATATATATTCATAGATATAAATTATTTATTTCAATTTTTTTGAAGATACTTTTTAATATCCCACAAAATCATTTGCTTATTGATGGCTTGATGATCGTGGAAGAATATTTTCCCGTAGCTGGCTTTTGTCCAGACGCGGCTCATTCCTGTCTAGCCATAGCAGCGCTGATGCTTTCCCCTCACCATTGATGTGAGACCACGTCTGCGCGCCCATCCGAAAGTCTCGCCATGCCAAGTAAGTCAAATCCATCCGCGCCAGCGGCAGCAAAACCACGCCCTGTTCACGCGATGCCCTCTCCCATGCCGGATCTTCCAACCGCGTTCGTGTTCTATGACACTGAGACGAGCGGGCTCTCGAAGGCCTTCGACCAGATCCTGCAGATCGCCGCAGTGCGAATGGACGCCGATTTGAATGTTGATCCCATGGCGGCAGACAGCTTCACGCTCCGCGCACGTCGGCTTCCGTGGGTCGTGCCAAGTCCTGCAGCAATGATGGTGACACGCCTGACGCCGACCGATTCGGAGGTCCAGCCGCTATCATCCCACGAGCTGCTGGCGGAGGTCACGCGCCGGTTCGAGGCGTGGTCGCCCGCCATCTTCATCGGCCACAACACGATCCGGTTCGATGAGGAGATGCTGCGGCATGGCCTGTTTGCTGCGCTGCAGGACCCCCACATCACGCAGATCAATGGCAACATGCGCGCGGACACTCTGATCATGCTGCATGCCGTGCATCTGATAGCACCGGGCAGCATAACTATCCCGATGGTTCCTCCGGCGACGGCTAACTTGGAAGATTCAACAGAGAACGTTCCCAAAGCATTACGTCTTCGCCCGAGCTTCAGGCTGGGCGATATCGCGCGGGCGAACGGCATCACGCTCGATGAAGGCGATGCCCACGATGCTCTGGCGGATGTGAAGGCCACGATCAAAGTGGCCCGGCTGATCAGCGACAAGGCGCCGGACATTCTCCGGATGATGCTGGCCAATGCGAGCAAGGCACATGTGCTGGGCCAGCTCCAGCAGCCCTGGCTGGAGTTCGATGCCATTGGCAAAACTGGAACGGATGCTCTGGCCGCAGAAGCGGAATTTGTGGTGTTCGATTTCCCAGAGACAGCGGCGCTGTCTGATCTCGCGCCACCCTTCGAGCCGCTCCTCCTCGGGCATGTGTTCGGTGCCAACGCGAAGCTGACGCCAGTGCTGTTCATCGGGACTTTGGCCGACAACAAGAACGCCGCCATCGTTGTCGATCTCACGATCGATCCGGATGGCTGGATGCATGGCGATGCCGAAGCGTTGGGCCACTGGATGGCGGACAACCCGCGAGCGTTCCAGAAGGTCAGGATCAATGCCTTTCCGATCCTGGCGCCGTTCGGCATCGCCGCTGAACATCGTTCGCCGGTCTTCATGGATGTGTGCCGACGGCTTGCCGACAGCAGCGTTGCGGGCTCGCTCGACCAGGACGTTGCAAAACACGGCGCACATTCAACCAGCGCTGTGCCGGATGCCGCCGCCATCGCTGCAGCCCGCACCATCCTGGCAGAACGCATGCTCCGGATCATGGCGCATCTGACAGTCAATCCCGAAGCGCGGGACATGATCCTGGCCGCGTATGCCGCCCGCCAGAAGGTCTATCCCCTGAGTCCCTTCATCGAAGAGAACCTCTATACCGGGTTCCCGTCCACCGCCAACCGGACGCTGGCGCATCGGATGCAGACCATGAGCATCGCCGAGCGCGTGCGGCATATCCCTGTCCTGCAGGATGCGAGACTGCGCGAACATGCCTGGCGCTGGGTCTTTGCGGACGATCCGGAAGCCTTGCCACCTGCAGAGCGCCAACGGCTCACGGAATGGATGCATCAGCGCATTCGCGGCAGCGGCGATCCTGAAGAGAAACTGCCATACCTCACGATATCGCAGGCGCTGGAAGCCGTCGTTGCGATGCATGCGGCAGAGCGCGAGACGCTGGCCTCACTGCCCGAGGCGGAACGGGCCGCAGCCATGCAGCGCTTCAATGCGTTGCTCGACTCCTTCGTCTTCATCAACGCCACGACCGAAGGGATGCTGGATCAGCAGAAGGCGCTCGTCCGCGCCAGTACCATCGTCACCAGCGGGTTCGATGGGATTATTGCGGGAGAAGAGACGATCCGCTGGATCACGGGAGAGGTTTCGGCTGACCGTAGTTCACCTGATGCGCCGCCGGATGCACCGGGCGGGTAATCGCCGATTGATCCCGACATCGGCTTCTGACGGACCGGAAGCGCCAGCTCCTTCTTCTACCCCCAGACAGTCCTCCCAAATACCTCCCTGCTGACGATCGCATGACCGGTTGTCGACCGGATCAATGACGATCCACCCCATTCAGGAATCCCAGCATGAACTCCCGAAACGACAAGCGACCCGGCGGTCCGGGCCGGACGACGACGCGCGCGCCGGAAGAAGCGGAACCCGATCTGACCATCGAATGCGCGGATGCTGCGCAGGTCGAGCAGGCCGCGATCCGTCCACCACGCATCCTGCCGGACATTTCCGTGTCGCTTGCGGCCATGCGCGACATCCGCATCTTCGATCCGGCTGAAGCGCTGAGAAGGCTGCGCGAGATCCATGGCAATCAGTACTTCGAGTCGATCCGGCTTGAGACGCATGGAGCCATCGGCGGTACCTCTGGGCGTTTTTCACTCGGTGCTGAGGCTATGCAGGGGCCCGCGCTTGCCGCGTTTGGGCATACCGGGACCGAGGCTCTGAACCAATTGACAGTCGCGGAACAGGTGAAAGCCCTGCGCGAGTATGCAGATGACGATCTGATCATCGCCGGACAGTCCGAGATCAAGCGCGATCCGAACCTGAAGGACGAGGACATCCTGCGCTCCCGCCGCCTGCATGTCCTGCTGGAGGATGCGCGGGATGGCCGCCGACGCCCGTTGACGGCAACGACCGGCATGATCGCAGCGATCCAGGGTCTGCGAACCTTCGCGCCGCAGTTCGAGAGCGTCATCGGTGTTGTCGAAAATGCCGCTGCGATGTCGCTCGTGACGGGCCAGCCCATCCAGGTGCCGCCCATGCTGCTGCTGGGACCACCCGGCATCGGCAAGACCTTCTTCGCCAAGCGGCTGGCCGCGGCCATCGGCTCCACGGTCCTGGCGCTTTCCATGAACCTGACACCGAGCTTCGGATTGCTGGCAGGGCTTTCCCCGGTCTGGCGCGGTGCGGGTCCGGGCAAGATCGCCACGATGCTGATCGAGAGCGCCAATGCCGCGCCGGTCATCCTCTTCGACGAGATCGAGAAGATTGTGGTCGCCAACGCGCATGATCGACCCCTCGATGTCCTGCACTCCCTGTGGGAGCCAGAGAACGCCGAAGCCTTCCGGGACAAGTACTGCGACATGGCGTTCAATGCCTCGCACATCATCAGCTTCGCCACGGCCAACAGCACGGTCGGAATCTCGCCATCCCTGCTGGATCGGCTGCTGGTGCTCGACATCAAGCCGCCGACACGCGAGCAGCGCCGCGCCATTGCAGCACAGGCTTATGCTGCCGCCGTCATCAAGGCTGGCGGTGCTGTGGCTGGCGGCTTCATGCACACCAATCTGCCCGACGACATTCTGGATGAGCTTGCGGCGAGCACGCCCCGGCGCATCACCCGCCTGATCGGATTGGCGCTGCCCATCGCGGTTGCCGCCGGACGCAGCGCCATCACATCCGCCGACATCATCGCCGCCGCTGCGCTGCTCGACAGCGCCAAAGTCAAGGAAAGCCTCGGCATCGGCTTCATCCGCCGCGAGGGCTGAACCCCCCGGGCAACCCCGCAAGCATTCAAGCCCTGCTGGCCAAAGGCGCGGCGCGACACCGAAGCGCCGTCAGCCGCTGATGACCACCGGTTCAGTCGTCGAAGTGAACCTTCCAGAGGGTGAGTCTTCCTCTGCCGAGCGCATCAATCGACCAGATCATTCGCCGTCTGATCACTCCCTGCCTGACGTTCTCCCTAAGTGATCTGCTCCCCGGGCCGCGCCTCATCCAAGGCTCTTGAATGTGAGCCCCACCCGAACTGAACCTTCAACAAGCCAGCCCGAAACAGGAATATCCCGATGCTGAAAGATGACCGTGACTCTACCTGCGAAGCCGATCACGACAATGTCCACGACGACAGCAAGGAGGACCGGGCGCAGAACACCGGCTTCCCGCTTCCCGCCATCCCAAGCCGCAAGCACCAGCAGCTCGATCTCGGCAGCAAGCTGGCGATCTACATCGCGGGATCGCGCGCGCATCAGCACTTCCTGCAGATCATGGGCATGACCGCCTACCAGATCGGCGTCACCGGCCGCCGCAGCGTCGATGACCGGATCGAGGACAAGCGACGGCGGCGCTACGGCTCCATCCTGATGGACCCGCGCCATCCCGAAAACGGATCGCAGTGCCTGTGCTGGGGTCATGACGTCTGCCTGATCCGCATCTGGAAGGAGATGCTCGAAGGTGTCACGATCCCGCCCGGTCTTGCCATCATCGATGGCGTCATCGAGGTGCGCCTCCTGCCCGACATCACGATCGAGCAGGCCGACAAGCGCATCAGCCGGATGCTGGCCCCGCGCTCACTCAACCGCTACCTCGAAACGCCAGACGGGCAAAAGCGCATGGTGGAGGTCGGCTACAATCCCCGGCATCTGCTGACGACGGCCTACACAGACATCGGCCCCGAACCGCGCTACTCCCCCGCCGAGGAGATCTACCTCCTCCGCCCGAAGCGGGAACTGCAGGC
>JANNFV010000462.1:0-15212 GCA_031380285.1 Hyphomicrobiales bacterium
CTATGACGGCGCAAGACTGGTGCATGGCGAAGCCATTGCCATCGGCATGCGCCTGGCGTTCGACTATTCGCAGCAGCAGGGCTTCTGCTCCGGCCAGGATGCGCTGCGCGTCCGCAGACACCTCGAGAGCGTCGGCCTTCCGACGGATTTGCACCAGGTGCCGGGCGGCGTGGGCACGGCCAGCACCCTGCTGGAGGCGATCCGCCAGGACAAGAAGGTGACACGCGGCGCATTGACCTTCATCCTCGTCAGGGGCATCGGCGAAAGCTACATTGCCCGCGATGTCGTGCCGGACAGCATTGCAAGCTTCCTTGAACGCCAGCTTGATCATGGTAATTAGGTTTCCATGACCTACGAACTCTGGCTGTCCGCCGGTGCTGTTGTCCTGCTGCTGGCGATTTCCGCGTTCTTCTCCATGAGCGAGACGGCGATCACCGCTTCGTCGCGGGCACGCATGCACGCGCTCGAACTCGCGGGAGACAAGCGCGCCATCATCGTCAACCGGCTGCTGGGCCTGCGCGACCGGCTGATCGGCACGATCCTGATCGGCAACAATCTGGTCAACACGGCATCCGCTTCGCTGACAACGGCAGTCCTGCTCACGGTGTTTGGCGAGGTCGGCATCGCCTATGCCACGGTTGCGGTCTCGGTGCTGATCATCGTCTTCGCCGAGGTCACGCCCAAGACCATCGCCATCAACGATCCCGACCGCTTTGCCCTCAAGGTCGCCCGCCCGCTCGCCATTGCGGTCAAGGTGCTGTCGCCTGTCACCAGGGCGACCGAGTGGATCGTCAAGCAGTTGCTGCGCCTCTTCGGCATCCGGCTGGGCGGTGACGGCTCGGGCCTGTCAGCCAGCCAGGAAATCCGCGGGCAGGTGGACCTGCTGCACAAGGAAGGCTCCGTCGGCAAGGGCGACCGCGACATGCTGGGCGGCCTGCTGGATCTGCAGGAACTCGAGGTGTCGGATGTCATGGTTCACCGCACCAAGATGCGGGCCATCGACGCCGGCCTGCCGCCGGAGGACATCGTGCGCGAGGTGCTGTCCTCGCCCTACACCCGCATGCCGCTGTGGCGCGATCACCCCGACAACATCGTGGGGGTGCTGCATGCCAAGGATCTGCTGCGGGCGCTGGATGCGGCGGGCGGCAATGCGGCGAGCCTCGACATCGAGGATCTGGCGCTGGAACCCTGGTTCGTGCCCGACACGACGGCACTTCGCGACCAGCTCAAGGCTTTTCTCAAGCGCAAGACCCATTTCGCCCTCGTGGTGGACGAATATGGCGAGGTCGAAGGCCTCGTGACGCTGGAAGACATCATCGAGGAGATCGTCGGCGACATCAAGGATGAGCACGACGCGGGAGCCTCGGGTGTCCGCCGCCTGCGCGATGGTGCCATCCAGGCCGATGGCGGCGTGCCGATCCGCGACGTCAACCGCGTGATGGACTGGAAACTGCCGGACGAGGAAGCCACGACCATCGCAGGCTTGGTGATTCACGAGGCCCGCTCCATCCCCGAAGTCGGCCAGGCCTTCACCTTCTATGGCTGCCGCTTCGAAGTGATGCGCAAGCAGCGCAACCGCATCACCTCGCTCAAGATCACGCCCGTCGCACGAACGGACAAGACAAGCCCGGCCAAGCTTGAAACAGCATCGAAGCCGGAAAACTGACCGATCCGTCAGCGCGGCACGGCGGAGCGATTGACCCCGCCACCATCATGCGCCATATCGACCTCCGACACGTCGTTCCCTCAGGACTCGCGTGGCCCCTGTGGCGGAATTGGTAGACGCGACCGACTCAAAATCGGTTTCCGCAAGGAGTGCTGGTTCGATTCCGGCCAGGGGCACCAAGCTTTCCATCACCCCAGCATCCAGGCGTGCTCGGTGGCGTTGTGGAACTTCCAGGTCCGGTTCGGCCCCGCCATGACGTTGAGGTAATAGAGGTCATAGCCGTGGCAGGTGGCGCAGGGGTGATAGCCCTTGGGCACCAGCACCACGTCCCCGTCTTCCACCGCCATGGTCTCGTCGATTTCCCGGTGTCCATCGGCATCGGCATCCGTGTAGACCCGCTGGAAGGCGAAGCCCTGCGGCGGGTTCAGCCGGTGGTAGTAGGTTTCCTCCAGCAGCGACTCCAGCGGCAGGGCATCCCGGTCGTGCTTGTGCGGTGGATAGCTCGAGGTATGACCACCCGGCGTGATCACCTCGACCACCAGCAGCGAGGCCGCAGTCGGGTCGCTCTCGGACAGGATGTTGGTGACATGGCGCGTGTTGGTCCCCTTGCCGCGCGTCTCCTGACCCAACGCTTCCGGCCGAATGACACGCACTGGCCGCGCCTGCCCATCGCCCGGCGCGCTGCAAACCCCGAGATCGACATCTGTTTCGGCCACCAGGGACCAATGCGCTCCCGCTGGCACATAGACCGACCACGGCTTGCCATCGAAGGGTGACATGCGCCCGCCCAACAGGCCGAGATCGGCGCCATCGACGCTGACCCTGCCCTTGCCGGTGACGATGACGAGGCAAACCTCCCGGTCCTGCAACTGACCCGCCGCGCTGTCGCCCGCACGGAGCCGGTGAAGATCGAAGCCGACATAGGTCCAGCCCGCGCTCTGCGGCGTGATGGACACCGTCTTGCCATGGCCCGCCATGGGCCGGATGTGCAGATGCGACATGCCTAGAGGCCCGCTTTCTGGCGGCGCGTCTGCGCCTCGTAGGCCGCCCGCGCTGCACGCACCTGCTTGCGCTGGCTGACCTCCGGCACCGCCACATCCCACCAGTGTCCACCCACCCCGGTCGACACCAGCGGATCGGTCTCGATCACGATCACTGTCGTCCGAGTGTTGGTCCGGGCGCGTGTCAGGGCCGCCTCCAGCTCGGCAATCGAGGCGGCCCGCTCAGCGATCGCGCCAAGGCTTGCCGCATGGGCGCGAAAGTCGATCTCGGGCATCGCCAGGTGCCGGGCATCTCGCAGCAGGTTGTTGAAGCTCGCACCACCCGTCGCCATCTGCAGCCGGTGGATGCAGCCATAGCCACGGTTGTCGAGCAGCACGATGGTGAGCTTGAGGCCGAGCATCACCGATGTGGCGATCTCGGAATTGAGCATCAGGTAGGAGCCATCGCCGAGCATCACCACCACATCGGCATCCGGCCTGGCCATCTTGACACCCAGGCCGCCCGCGATTTCGTAGCCCATGGTGGAATAGCCATATTCCGCGTGATACGACCCCGGCGCGCCCGCCCGCCACAGCTTGTGCATCTCTCCCGGCAGGCCACCAGCGGCGTGCAGCACCGTCGCGCCGGAACCGCACACGCGCTGCACCGCGCCAATCACCTGCGCATCGGACGGCAGCGGCGCATTCGTGGGTGCGGTGACAGTATCTGCAGCGCGACGCCATGCGGCCTTCGCCTTGATCGCAGCCTTGGTCCAGGGGCTGGGTGCGCGGTAGCTGCCGATGCCCTCGGCCAACTCACGCAAGGCTTCCCGCGCGTCAGCCACGACTGAAACCGCGCTGTGCTTGCCCGCATCGAACGCCTGCACATTGATGCCCACAATGGATTTTCCCGCCGCCTTGAACAGCGACCACGACCCCGTGGTGAAATCCTGCAAACGGGTGCCAACGGCGAGGATGACATCGGCCTGCTCGGCCATCCCGTTCGCAGCCGCCGTTCCCGTGACACCCACGGCACCGAGGTTCAGCGGATGATCATCCGGCAAGGCGGATTTGCCCCCTTGTGTCTCGCAGACCGGAATGCCGTGACCATCGGCAAAGGCCGCAAGCGCCGCGCTGGCCCCGGAATAGAGCACGCCGCCGCCCGCCACGATGATCGGCTTCCTGGCTTTCTTCAAAGCCGCAACGGCACGCGCAAGCTCCTCCCGGTCGGCGCGTGGCCGCCGGATCGACCAGACACGCTCCACAAAGAAGCTCTCGGGATAATCATAGGCCTCGGCCTGCACATCCTGGCAGAGCGCCAGCGTCACCGGGCCGCATTCCGCCGGATTGGTCAGCACCGCCATGGCCCGCGGCAGCGCCGCGAGGATCTGTTCGGGCCGGGTGATCCGGTCGAAATAGCGCGACACCGGGCGGAAACAATCGTTGGCAGACACCGTGCCATCGCCGAAATCCTCGACCTGCTGCAGCACCGGATCAGGGATGCGGTTGGCGAAGACATCGCCGGGCAGCAACAGCACGGGAAGACGGTTGACATGGGCCAGCGCCGCCGCCGTCACCAGGTTGGTCGCGCCCGGCCCGATGGAGGTGGTGACGGCCATCATGCGCCGCCGCATCTGGGCTTTGGCGAAGGCGATGGCCGCATGCGCCATGCCCTGTTCATTGTGCCCGCGATAGGTCGGCAGCACGTCTCTCGCCTGCCACAGCGCCTCGCCGAGGCCCGCCACATTGCCATGGCCGAAAATCGCCCAGCACCCCGCGAAAAGTGGCACGTTGCTTCCGTTGATCACGGTGCTCTGCGCCGCAAGATAACGCACCAGCGCCTGCGCCATGGTCAGGCGGATCGTGCCGCTCATCTGCCGTCTTCCCCCCGTGGTTGCGATCGCGCACCATCGCCGCAAAAGCCACGGATCACAAGATGCTGGAGCAAGAGGGTGGAGCGCATCGGGATGCGGGCGGATTGGCGCTCCCTGCGGGAGTCGAACCCGCCTTTGCAACGTGAGAGGCTGCCGTCCTAACCGATAGACGAAGGGAGCGTTACCGGGAGGCGGTCACATAAGCGGGTTGGCGGCATGATGCAACCCTGTTGGGTGTGTCCGTCACAGCAATGACGGCTCCACCTCCCTCACCCTGCCTTCCCATACCCCCCACCCGTTGGCGTCACCACAGTCACGGCTTCGCCCGCCTGCAGCACCGTCTGGTCGCACGCCTGCAGTTCCTCCACAACACCCGACAACCGTCGCACTTCCGTGCGGCCCAGTTCTCCCGGTGCGCCGCCCGCCATGCCGAAGGGGCGCACCTTGCGGTGGGCCGAGAGGATGGCGCATTCCATGGTCTGTCGGAAGCGGATGGTGCGCTTCGTGCCGTCGCCCGCGTTCCATTGGCCGCGCCCGCCAGAGCCACGGCGGATGTGGAAATCCTCCAGCACCACAGGAAAGCGGAACTCCAGGATTTCCGGGTCGGTCAGCCGCGAGTTCGTCATGTGGACATGCACGCCCGACGTGCCGTGCCAGCCGGGGCCAGCGGGAGAGCCGGAGCAGATCGTCTCGTAATACTGATAGGTGTCATCACCGAAGGTGAGGTTGTTCATGGTGCCCTGGCTGGCCGCCATGGCTTCCAGTGCCCCGAACAGGCAATTCGTCACGGCCTGGCTGACCTCGACATTGCCGGCCACGACCGCTGCTGGATACTCCGGCGAGAGCATGGACTGCTTGGGAATCACGATGTCGATGGGCCTGAGGCACCCCGCGTTCATGGGGATTTCGTCATCCACCATCAGGCGGAAGACATAGAGCACGGCGGCCCGTGTCACGGGCATCGGCGCGTTGAAGTTGTCGGCCCGCTGCGGCGATGTTCCGGTGAAATCCACCGTTGCCCGGCGTGCGGCCTTGTCCACCGTGACCTTGACCTTGATCTCGCAGCCCTGGTCCATGGGATAGGTGAAGCTGCAATCATGCAACCGGTCCAGCACACGGCGCACCATCTCCGCCGCGTTGTCCTGTACATGGCCCATATAAGCCTTGACCACGTCGAGGCCGAAGGTTTCGACCATCTTTTCCAGCTCCTGCTGGCCCCGGGCGTTGGAGGCGATCTGCGCCTTCAGGTCGTTCATGTTCTGCACGAGATTGCGCACGGGATATTTCGCGGTGGTGAAGGCCCGCACGATATCGGCCTCCAGGAAGCGCCCGCGATCCACCAGCTTGAGGTTGTCGATATAGACCCCCTCCTCCTCGATATGGGTCGCGAGCGGACTCATCGAGCCCGGTGCCACGCCGCCCACATCCGCATGATGCCCGCGCGACGCCACCCAGAACAGGAGTTCCTGTCCGGCCTTGTCGAAGACAGGCGTGCACACCGTGATATCGGGCAGGTGCGTGCCCCCATTGTAGGGTGCATTGAGCACGAAGACATCGCCGGGATTCACCACGGCGTTCTGCCGGATGATCGCCTTGACGCTCTCGTCCATGGAGCCCAGATGCACCGGCATGTGGGGCGCATTGGCGCACAGCGCACCATCCGCACCGAACACCGCGCAGGAGAAATCCAGCCGCTCCTTGATATTGACGGAATAGGCCGTGTTCTGCAGCGTCAGGCCCATCTGCTCGGCGATGGACATGAACAGGTTGTTGAACACCTCCAGCATCACAGGATCGGCCTTGGTGCCCACAGCCATCATGCGGTTGAGCGGCACCACGCGGGCGAGCACCAGATAGTCCTTCGCCGTGACTTCGGCGCGCCATCCCGCCTCCACCACGATGGTCTGGTTCGGCTCGATGATCAGCGCGGGGCCGGCAACAGCGGCACCGGGGAACAGCTGATCACGCGTGTAGACCGAAGCGTCATGGAAAGCTCCGCCCGAATAGAAGCGCGTGCGCTTGGCGGGCGCGGGCAGAGGACGCTTCAGCACCTCATGCTCCGCCTCGCCAAACTTCGCGCCACCGCCGATGGCCTCCACGGACACCGCCTCGATTACAAGCGGTTTGGTCTCATCGATGAAGCCGAAGCGCTGGCGGTGGGCGCGCTGGAAGGCAGTTTGGAGTGCATCGAGCGGAGCGATGTCCGATGTCGTCCCCGGCCGCAGCGAAGCGGAGGGGAAGGGGATCCAGTCTTGCGAGCGTTGGTCTGGATCCCCTTCCCTCGCCTTCGGCTCGCCGGGGATGACAAAAGCCTCCACCTCCAGCGCCGTATCGGTCCCAGCATAGCGAATATGCGCCCGGACAAAGACCTTGATGCCGCCCACAGGAACGCCCTGCCCTGCCACTTCAGCAGCAGCCTCAGCGCCCAGCCTTGCACCCGCGTCGATCAGCGCGGCCCGGCCCGTCTCGTCGAACGCACCTTCGACCGCCTGCTGCCGCGAGGCGCGGATGTCGGCCAATCCCATGCCGTAGGCCGAAAGAAGCCCCGAGAAGGGGTGCACGAGGATCGTCGTCATGCCCAGCGAGTCTGCCACGAGGCAGGCATGCTGCCCGCCCGCACCGCCGAAGCAGTTGAGCGCATAGCGCGTCACGTCATAGCCGCGCTGCACCGAGATTTTCTTGATGGCATTGGCCATGTTCTCGACCGCTATGGTGATGAAGCCATCGGCCACCTGTTCCGGTGTCTTGCCACCGCCAACCTCCGCCGCCATCGCGGTGAAGGCTGCACGCACGGCCTCGGCGTCCAGCGGCTCATTGCGGCCAGGCCCGAAGATCGAGGGAAACAGATCGGGTGCCAGCTTGCCCACCATCACATTGGCATCGGTGACGGCCAAAGGCCCGCCATTGCGATAGGCCTTTGGGCCGGGATTGGCACCGGCTGAATCCGGTCCGCAACGAAAGCGCTGCCCATCAAAATGCAGGATGGAGCCACCACCCGCCGCCACCGTGTGAATCAACATCATGGGCGCACGCATCCGCACGCCCGCAACCTCCGTCTCGAAGGCCCGCTCGTAGCTGCCATCGAAATGCGCCACATCAGTCGAGGTGCCGCCCATGTCGAAGCCGATGACCCTGGGAAAGCCCGCCGCAACCCCCGTTTCGGCCATGCCGACGACACCGCCTGCAGGGCCGGACAGAATCGCATCCTTGCCCTGAAACAGCTCCGCCGCCGTGAGGCCGCCCGAGGACATCATGAACATCAGGCGTGCGCCCGTGCGCTCGATATCAAGCTCTCCCGCAACCTGTTCGACATAGCGCCTCAGGATCGGCGAGAGGTAGGCGTCCACCACAGCGGTGTCGCCACGACCCACAAGCTTGATCAGCGGCGAAACTTCATGGCTAACCGACACCTGCGCAAAGCCGAGAGCCCGCGCGATCTCCGCTGCCCGTCTCTCATGCTCGGGATAGCGCCAGGCGTGCATGAAGACGATGGCGATGGCTTGGAGACCCTTAGCCCTCAAAGTTTCAAGTTGCTGGCGAAGCTGCGTCTCATCCAACGGCCTTTCGACCACGCCATCTGACAGCACGCGCTCGTCGATCTCGACAACATCCGAATAGAGCAGTTCTGGCTTGATGATCGCCTTGGCAAAAATCTTAGGACGCGCCTGGTAGCCGATCTCCAGGGCATCGCGGAAACCCCGCGTTATCACCAAGGCGGTCGGGTCACCCTTGCGCTCCAGCAATGCATTGGTGGCAACTGTGGTGCCCATGCGCACCTCGCCAATCACGCCTGCCGGGATGGGATCGCCTGTCTTGAGGTCAAGGTGTTCGCGGATGCCTTGCACGGCAGCATCACGATAACTCCGGGGATTTTCAGAGAGCAATTTGCGCGCCGCAAGTGTGCCATCCGGTGCGCGAGCGATGATGTCGGTGAAGGTACCGCCGCGGTCGATCCAGAAATCCCAGCGCAGTGCCATGCTCGTCTCCACACAATTTCATTGTTTACATTAATATTTCATCGATAAATCGTTGACAACATTTTTTTGTTGCGTCAGTCTTGTTTTGACAACGGATCACAACAAAGAGATCGTGACCGTGGTGGGGAGTCGAGATGGGACATCACAGGCCAAAGGGTGCGTCCGCGCAAGGTGAACGACCGGGGTATCAGCCATGATCAGGCGGACACTTGATGCACTCTATCTTGCGGGTGGTATTCTCGCTGGCATTTTCCTAGTGATCATCTTGCTGTTGATGATGGCGCTGTCGCTGGGACGACCGCTTGGCCTCAACATCCCGTCAGGCGATGAATTCGCCGCGTGGTCCATGGCGGCCATGTCGTTCCTGGGCCTCGCCTATACGTTTAAATCGGGCGACATGATCCGGGTTGGGCTGGTGATTGACAAATTCGAGGGGCGAAAGAAACAGGCTATAGAGATTGTCGCCCTTCTGATCGGTCTGGGCTTCATTGCTTATTTCGCCTGGTACGCGACGAGCTTCACCTACTACTCATGGCTGCTGAACGACCGCGCCACTGGCGTGGTGCCCGTGCCTCTGTGGATTCCGCAACTGAGCTATTGCGGTGGCCTTATCCTGCTGGGGATCGCGCTTCTTGATGAATTGATCCACGTGCTGAGGGGTGGTCTTCCGCGCTATGAAAAGCCCAAGCCGACGACCGCCGAAGAGGTGATCGAACAAGCCCTCCAGAGCGCGGTGTAACCATGGATCTCGTATCAATATCGCTGCTTCTGCTCATTTTCCTGATGATCCTGCTTGTGATGGGCGTCTGGATCGGCATTGCCTTGCTGGCCACGGGTTTTGTCGGAATGCAGTTCGTGGCTGGCAATATTCCGGCGGGATCGGTTCTTGCCACATCGATCTGGGGCAACTCCGCCTCTTGGGAACTGGCGGCACTACCGCTGTTCATCTGGATGGGTGAAATCCTGTTCCGCACCAAGCTGTCGGAAGAAATGTTCCGTGGTCTTGCACCCTGGCTCAACCGTATACCGGGGCGCCTGATGCATGTGAACGTTCTGGCCTGCGGTTTGTTCGGGTCTGTCTCGGGCTCATCTGCGGCAACGACGGCGACGGTCGCCAAGATCGCGCTGCCTGAACTCCTGAAGCGCGGATACAATGAGAAAATGGCGCTTGGATCTCTCGCCGGGGCGGGAACGCTGGGCATCCTCATTCCGCCATCGATCACCATGGTGGTCTATGCCGTGGCCGCCAATGTCTCGATCATCCAGATCTTTCTGGCAGGCTTCATCCCCGGTTTCATCGTGATGGTGCTGTATTCCGGCTACATCATCATCTGGCACATGATCTACAAGGACCAGGCCCCCCCGCCCGAGCCGAAAATGACATTCCGCGAGAAGATGCATGAATCCAGAAACCTGATTCCCATCTCGCTTCTGATCATCTTCGTCTTCGCGGCACTTGGGCTCGGCTGGGCGACCGCAACGGAGTGCGCGGCCTGGGGCGTGGTCGCCTCCTTCGCCATTGCCTGGTGGCAAGGATTCCTCAACCGCCACGCCTTCTGGCAGAGCGTCATGGGCACGGTGAAAGTGACCTGCATGATCATGCTGATCCTGGCTGGCGCGGGCTTCATGAAGCAATCCATGGGCTACACCGGCATTCCAGGCGCATTGGCGGCATGGGTGGATGGTCTTGGGCTGAACCCCTACTCACTCATTGCGGTGCTCACCATTATGTACATCATCCTTGGAACAGCTCTGGATGGCATTTCGATGATCGTGCTCACCACAGCCGTCGTGTTGCCGATGATCGAGCGGGCGGGATTTGACTTGGTCTGGTTCGGCATCTTCATGGTTCTGGTCGTGGAGATGGCCGAGGTATCACCACCGGTCGGGTTCAATCTTTTCGTGCTGCAAACGATGTCGGGACGAGACTCGAATTTTGTGGCGCTGGCTTCCTTGCCATTCTTCTTTCTTCTGGTTGTTGCTGTAGCAATCGTCACTGTTTTCCCCGGTTTGGTGATGTGGTTGCCCAAACTGGTTTTTCCGGGTTGAATGAACCATTAGCTTTGCTCGAGGAGGAGCACACGATGAACCGCAGACACCTTCTGATCACCGCAGCCGTAGGCGCAAGCTTTGGCCTGATAGACACGTCGGCAATGGCACAAACCAAATGGAATCTGCCTTCGGCTTATGCCAACACCAACTTTCACACCGAGAACCTCGTTGAATTCGCCAAGGACGTGGAAAGGCTCACGGCTGGCAAGCTGTCGATCACCGTCCATGGTGCGGCCTCCCTGTTCAAGGCCCCGGAGATCAAACGTGCCGTCGCCACCGGGCAGGCGCAGGTCGGAGAGGTGCTGATTTCGATTCACGAGAACGAGAATCCGCTGTTTGGCATCGATGTGGTGCCCTTCCTTGCGACATCCTTCGCAGACTCCCTGAAACTCTGGAATGCCGCCAAGCCCGAGATCAGCAAGGCACTCGATGCGCAAGGGTTGATGGTGCTGTTCGCGGTGCCATGGCCACCCCAGGGCATCTACGCCAAGAAGGAGCTGAATTCGGTTGCTGACATGAAGGGCCTCAAATGGCGCGCCTACAATGTCGGAACCGCCCGCATCGCTGATATCGTTGGTGCGCAGCCACTGACAATTCAGGCCTCCGAACTTCCGCAGGCGCTGGCAACCGGCGTGGCCGACAGCTTCATGTCGTCGGGTGCTACAGGTTATGACAGCAAGGTCTGGGAAAGCCTGACTCATTTCTACGACACGCAGGCCTGGATGCCCAACAACATCACTTTTGTGAACAAGGCAGCGTTTGCTGCGCTCGACAAGCCCACGCAGGATGCCGTCCTCAAGGCTGCTGCCGAGGCTGAAACCCGCGGTCGCAAGATTTCTGAAGAGAAGACGGCCTGGTACTTCAAGGAACTCGCCGCCAAGGGCATGAAAGTACAGCCGCCATCAGCCTCCTTCAAGGCCGAGCTTGCCAAGGTCGGCGAGACGTTGACTGCGGACTGGGCAAAGAAAGCCGGTGCCACGGGTGAGGCTGTCGTGAGCGCCTACAAGAAGTAGGTTCAACCGGATTGAAAAAGCCGTCCCGTGACAGATTGCTGGGGCGGCTTTTGTTTACCGCATCTTCTTCTGCAGCTTCGGGTCAAGCCGGTCCCTCAGGCCATCCCCCACCAGATTGACAGCGAGCACCACCAGAGCCAGGGCAAGGCCTGGGCAGAAGATCGTCCAGGGCGCACGCCCCAGGAACAGCCGCGATCCCGCGATCATGTTGCCCCAGGTCGGAATTTCCGGCGGAATGCCTGCGCCAAGGAAAGACAGCGATGCCTCGATCAGGATCGCCGACGCGCAGATGTAGCTGGCCTGCACGATCAGCGGCGGCAGCGTTGAGGGCAGGATATGCCGGAACAGCAACAGCGGCACACGCGTGCCTGTGGCGATGGCGGCCTCCACGAACGGCTCCTCGCGCGTGGTCAGCACCACGCCGCGCACCAGGCGGACGACGCGGGGAATCTCCGGAATGGTGATGGCCAGGATCACAACGGCCACGCCGCCACGGGTGAGCGACACCAGGGCGATGGCGAGCAGGATCGCGGGGATCGCCATCAAGCCATCCAACATGCGGCTGACGATGGCATCGACCTTGCGGAAATAGCCCGACAGAAGGCCAATCACCAGACCGATGCTGACGGACAGGAAAGCCACAGTCAGGCCAACCAGCAGCGACACACGCGCACCATAGGCCGTGCGGGCAAAGACATCGCGTCCCAGATTGTCCGTGCCGAAGAGGAAGCGATCCGATGGCGGCTTCAACCGTTCCACCGGCTGCATCAGCAAGGGATCTCCCGCGATCAGCGGCGCGATCAACCCGATGAGGGCCATGAGCGAGAGAATGATGCAGCCGGCCACCAATGTGGGATTGCGCCTGACCGTGTGCCACCACCCGCCCTGTCGCGGGATACTCACAGCGGGATCGAGAACGGCACCACTCATTTGTACCGGATCCTCGGATCCAGCAGCATGTATGTGAGGTCAACAAGCAGGTTGATGATGACATAGACGCCGGAGAAGATCAGAATCACGCCCTGGATGATCGGATAGTCGCGCTTGGCGATGGCATCCACAACCAGGCGCCCGATACCAGGAATATTGAAAACCGTCTCGGTGATCACCACCCCGCTGATCAGCAGCGCCACACCGATGCCGATAATCGTGACGATGGGCACACCCGCATTTCTCAAGGCATGTTTGAGCAGCAGCACGCGGGTGGAAACTCCCTTGGCCACGGCCGTGCGGATGTAATCCTCCTCAAGCACCTCCAGCATCGTCGCCCGCGTGATGCGTGCAATGAGTGCCACGTAGGCCAGGCCAAGAGCCACTGCAGGAAGCGTCAGGTTGCGCAGCCAGGGTAAGATCCCCTCGGCAATCGGTGTGTAGCCCTGCACGGGCAGCCAACGCAGCCAGATCGCAAACACATAGATCAGCAGGTACCCCACAACGAAGACGGGTACCGAGAAGCCCACGACTGAAATGACCATCAGCAAGCGGTCGATGATCGTGCCAGCCTTCCAGGCCGCAATCACGCCGAAAGTGACGGCGATCACCACGGCCACAAGCAATGTCGCCAGGGCCAGTGAAACCGTCGGTTCCAGACGCTGTCCCACCAGTTTCAGCACCGGTTCGTTGGAAAAGATGGAAATGCCGAGATCTCCCTGGGCGATCTGGCTGATCCAGCGCAGGAATTGCACTGGCAGCGGATCTTCCAGTCCCAGCTTGCGCCGGATGCCGTCGATTTGCTCGGATGTCGCGTTGTCACCCGCAATGATCGCAGCAGGATCGCCGGGCGAAAGATGCAGGAGCAAGAAGACAAACACACCGACCATCGCCATGACGATCAGCGTCGATAACAATCGTTGGATGATATAGCCCAGCATTCCCCAGAGTAGCGCACAGTTCCGTGACTGTTGGCAAGGCCGCTGACGGTATTGAAGCCAACGATGTGCAATCATGATCAGCCCGCTGTGAATGACACGGTGATTCAGCCTGCCACCTCGCAGGCCGGGACTTGATCCTCCGGGGCACTTGGCGCAAAGCTTTGGCAAAGAATGAGGTTCTTCCGATGCGTCTAGCCGCTCCCTTTCTCGCCGCCGCCGCATTGGCCGCGACACTGACGGCCGGATTGGCCAATGCACCGCGTATCAGGGCGGAGGATCGTGTCTTCCCCTACGACGCGCAGCTTCCGGCCTGCAATGACCCCGGCGTGATTGCCCGCATTCAGGGCCGCTTCGACTGGCGTGAGCCAACCCATTGGAACTCCAGCCTGCAAATGACTGCGGTGGACCGCATCCGCGAGACCCATTTCCGGCCCAACGGCCAGGATTTGATCCCGCGGCGCTATTGCGAGGGCCGCGCCCTGCTTTCCAACGGGCGGTTTCACACGCTGAGTTACAACCTTGTGGAGGACGCGGGCATCACGGGCTGGCATGGCAGCCTTCTGTTTGGGCTGGTCCGCTTTCCCACTCCTGGCTCCTACAACGTCGAATGGTGCCTGTCCGGCCTGGAGCGGCACAGAACCCATGCCCCTGACTGCAAGATGGCCCGCCCATGAACAGCCCGCCCATAAACAGCCCGCGCATGAAGCGCTGGTTGATCGCGCTTGCCGCGCTGGCATCCATCGTGGCCACGCCTGCCACCGCCCAGCGCGGCACCGGCACGGTGGGAGAATTCGACTTTTATGTCCTGGCACTCAGCTGGTCATCGGGCTTCTGCGCGGTTGAAGGCGACAGCAAGGGCCGCGACCAATGTGCGGTCGGCAAAAGCCTCGGTTTTGTCTTGCATGGCCTGTGGCCGCAAAACGAGCGCGGCTATCCTTCGGAATGCGGCCCGGCGGGCCGCACGCCCTCGCGCGCAGCGATGGATATCGCCAAGGACATCTTCCCAAGTGAGCAACTCGCCCGCTATGAATGGCGCAAGCACGGCACATGCACTGGTTCCAGCCCGACGGACTATTTCCGCGACTCGAAAGCAGCCCGCGACAAGGTGATCGTTCCGCGGGAGTTTCAGAAACCGGACAAGGAAACCCGCTGGAGTCCGGTGGATATCGAGCGCGCCTTCATCGCCGCCAATCCTGGCCTGCGGGCTGACATGATCGCTATTTCCTGCCGCAAGAGCGTGCTGAACGAGGTAAGGATCTGCCTCACCCGCGATCTCAGGGGCTTCAAGACCTGCGAGGAAGTGGATCGTACGGGCTGCCGGACGCGCGAGATTACCGTGCCGCCGGTCCGCTGACCGCCGACGCGGCGTAATAGGTTTGTGAGTGTTGCGCCAAGCCCGCCTGGTCAGCCAGGGCGACACCCGATATGTAGAGCCGCTTGCTGACCTCGTTGAAATCACTGTGAAATTTCGAGAATGCAACCTCCATGGGGCGCGGAAAGATTGGGGCGACATCGGGTGCGCCAACGGCGTAGGCCATGGTGAGGAGTGCGGCAATCCCATGTTGCATATGAAGCGCCATCTGCCCAACTCTCCTCCCCGTGATCCAATCTCGGACCCACCGACAATCCGTGATACCAGCCAGACACTGCGATTTTGCCAATCCGATGCTTAAAATGTGATGGAATGCGCCGCTTATGAACTATCGCCACGCTTACCACGCCGGAAACTTCGCGGATGTCTTCAAACATGCGCTGCTGGCCCGCATTCTCGTTCACCTC
>JANNFV010000477.1:0-3603 GCA_031380285.1 Hyphomicrobiales bacterium
TTGAACGGCGGGTAGCGCACCTGCTGCCCAAGAACTGCCACCCAGGAGACGGTGAATGAACCAGGACATCATGAATGTCTTCAGCCCGACGGTCCAACCGCAGGCTTTCGATAACATCCGCATCTCGATCGCCAGCCCGGAGAAGATTCTCTCCTGGTCGTTTGGCGAGATCAAGAAGCCGGAGACGATCAACTACCGCACCTTCAAGCCTGAGCGGGATGGCCTGTTCTGCGCCCGCATCTTCGGGCCGATCAAGGACTACGAGTGCCTGTGCGGCAAGTACAAGCGCATGAAGTACAAGGGCGTGATCTGCGAGAAGTGCGGCGTGGAAGTCACGCTGTCGCGCGTCCGGCGCGAGCGCATGGGCCACATCGAACTGGCCGCGCCTGTCGCCCATATCTGGTTCCTGAAGTCGCTGCCGTCGCGTATTTCGATGATCCTCGACATGCAGCTGAAGGAAGTGGAGCGCATCCTCTACTTCGAAAGCTACATCGTGATGGAGCCCGGCCTGACGCCGTTGAAGCAGGGCCAGACACTGTCAGAAGACGAGTATCTGCGTGCGCAGGACGAATACGGTGATGACAGCTTCACCGCCATGATCGGCGCGGAAGCCATCCGCGAATTGCTCAAGGCGATTGATCTCGAGAAGACGGCAGCGGACTTGCGCGTCGAGGCGAAGGAAACCGAGTCCGAGCTCAAGAAGAAGAAGCTCGCGAAGCGCATGAACATCATCGAGGCGTTCATGGTCTCCGGCAACAAGCCGGAATGGATGATCCTCAAGGTCGTCCCGGTGATTCCTCCGGATCTGCGTCCGCTGGTGCCATTGGATGGTGGCCGTTTCGCCACCTCCGACCTCAACGATCTCTACCGCCGCGTCATCAACCGCAACAACCGGTTGAAGCGCCTGATCGAACTGCGTGCGCCTGACATCATCATCCGCAACGAGAAGCGGATGCTGCAGGAATCCGTCGATGCACTGTTCGACAACGGGCGTCGGGGCCGTGTGATCACGGGTGCCAACAAGCGCCCGCTGAAGTCGCTCGCTGACATGCTGAAGGGCAAGCAGGGCCGTTTCCGGCAGAACCTGCTGGGCAAGCGCGTCGATTATTCCGGTCGTTCGGTCATCGTGGTCGGCCCGGAACTGAAGCTGCATCAATGCGGCCTGCCCAAGAAGATGGCGCTCGAACTTTTCAAGCCGTTCATCTACTCGCGTCTCGACGCCAAGGGTTTCTCCTCGACGGTGAAGCAGGCGAAGAAGCTGGTCGAGAAGGAAAAGCCGGAGGTCTGGGATATCCTCGATGAGGTGATCCGCGAGCATCCCGTGCTGCTGAACCGCGCACCGACGCTCCACCGCCTTGGCATCCAGGCGTTCGAGCCGATCCTCGTGGAAGGCAAGGCGATCCAGCTCCACCCGCTGGTCTGCACGGCCTTCAACGCCGACTTCGATGGCGACCAGATGGCCGTTCACGTGCCCCTCAGCCTGGAGGCACAGCTTGAGGCCCGCGTGCTGATGATGTCGACCAACAACATCCTGCACCCGGCCAACGGTGCGCCGATCATCGTGCCTTCGCAGGATATCGTGCTGGGTCTTTATTATCTCTCGATCATGGCTGAAGGCGAGCCTGGCGAAGGCACGGCGTTTTCCAACATTGCCGAGCTGGAGCATGCGCTCAACGCCAAGTCCGTGACGCTGCACGCCAAGATCAAGTATCGTTGGGAAGCCAAGGGACCGGACGGCAAGCTCGTTCGCAAGATGTACGACACCACACCAGGCCGCGTGATGATCGGCCAGCAACTGCCGCAGAGCGGTCGCATCACCTTCGACGTCGTGAACAAGCTCATGACGAAGAAGGAAATCTCCAACATGATCGACGCCGTCTACCGCAACTGCGGCCAGAAGGACACGGTCATCTTCTGCGACCAGGTGATGACACTGGGCTTCCGCAACGCCTTCAAGGCCGGCATTTCCTTCGGCAAGGACGACATGGTCGTGCCCGAGACGAAGGAAAAGATCGTTGATCAGACCCGTGGTCTGACCAAGGAGTTCGAGCAGCAGTATCTCGATGGCCTGATCACGCAGGGCGAGAAGTACAACAAGGTCGTCGACGCCTGGGCGAAGTGCACGGACAAGCTCGCGGACGAGATGATGAAGCGCATCTCCTCCGTGAAGAAGGACGAGAACGGTCGTCAGTTGCCGATCAATTCGATCTACATGATGAGCCACTCCGGTGCGCGTGGTTCGCCCGCGCAGATGAAACAGCTTGCCGCCATGCGCGGCCTGATGGCCAAGCCTTCGGGCGAGATCATCGAAAGCCCGATCATCTCGAACTTCAAGGAAGGTCTGACGGTTCTCGAGTATTTCAACTCCACCCACGGCGCCCGCAAGGGTCTGGCGGATACGGCGTTGAAGACTGCGAACTCGGGCTATCTGACTCGCCGCCTCGTGGACGTCGCGCAGGATGCCATCATCACGATCCGTGATTGCGGCACGACGCGCGGCATCAAGATGCGTGCCATCATCGATGCCGGTCAGGTCGTGGCCTCGCTTGGTTCGCGCATCCTTGGCCGCACCACGGCCGACGATGTTGTCGAGGTGTCATCCGGCAAGGTGATCGTGCCGCAGGGCAAGCTGATCGAGGAAAGCGATATTGCTGCGATCACGGCTGTCGGCATTCAGGAGGTCAAGATCCGTTCCGTCCTCACCTGCGAAGCGCCGACAGGCGTTTGTGGCACTTGCTACGGACGCGATCTTGCCCGCGGCACGCCTGTCAACATCGGCGAGGCTGTCGGCGTCATCGCCGCGCAGTCCATCGGTGAGCCGGGCACGCAGCTCACCATGCGCACCTTCCACATCGGGGGTGCCGCGCAGATCTCCGAGAACTCCACACTGGATTCCAGCTTCGAGGGCACGATCAAGATGCGTGACCGCGCAGTGGCCAAGAACACCGACGGCGATCTTGTCGCCATCGGCCGCAACGTGGCGATCATCATCATTGGTCCGGATGGCGCCGAGCGCGCTGTCCACCGCATCCAGTACGGCGCGAAGCTCCGGGTGGACGAGGGCGACACGATCAAGCGCGGCCAGCGCATCGCGGAGTGGGACCCCTATACCCGCCCCGTGCTGACCGAGGTCGATGGCCTGGTCGGCTACGAGGATCTCTACGAGGGATCGTCGCTGTCGGAAACGACGGACGAGGCCACCGGCATCTCCAAGCGCGTTGTCACGGACTGGCGGACCAACACCCGTTCGGCCGACCTGAAGCCCGCCATGGTGATGAAGGGCAAGGACGACAAGATCCTCAAGCTGGAGCGCGGCGGCGACGCCCGCTACATGCTGCCGGTGGACGCCGTCATCACCGTCGATCCCGGCAACAAGATCAAGGCCGGCGACACGCTGGCCCGCATCCCGCTGGAAAGCGCCAAGACGCGCGACATCACGGGCGGCCTGCCGCGCGTGGCGGAGCTGTTCGAGGCGCGTCGTCCGTAAGTGGCCTCGATCATCGCGGAAATTTCGGGTACCATCCTGTTCGGCCGCGACTACAAGAACAAGCGGCGTCTCAGCATCACGCCGGATGAAGCGGTCGCGGAGCCGGTGGAGTATCT
>JANNFV010000478.1:0-3200 GCA_031380285.1 Hyphomicrobiales bacterium
AACCTGCTGCAGAACACGGCGGCAGGCTGCGTGCTCACCCTGGGTCTGGCAACAGCCAACGAGACCAACATCTGGTTCCTCGGCACGCTGGCGGGCGGGCTGACAGCGGCGGATTTCACCTTCGGCTGAGCATACCGACCACGACAGACCAAACCAAAGCGAAGGCGGCCTCAGGGCCGCCTTTTGCGTTGGCGCGTGGGGCAAGGAGAACCGCGCGTTAACCATATCGACAGAATGTCATGGGCATCAAGATCACTTGGCCTAGACTGCTATCAAGACATTTTTAACCAAAACACGGCCTTCACCGAAACGGCCTTCCATCGCATTCCGGTGGCATCCCGCTGCGGCGATGAACTGATGGTCTTTCTGGGAATGACGATTTGAACACAGCGGCGCGGCGCGCTGAAGGGGGTTCACATGGCGACTTTCAATGGCACGAGCGGCGCTGATGTCGCCGACGGACCTGGCGGCATCCTCACCGGCTTCACCGGCGGCACGCTGGCCGAGCTGCAGGACGCCACCGGCGACACCTTCAACCCGGGCAACGGTGCCGACTTGATCGTCGCGGGCTCTGGCGTTGACACCATCAACGGTTCAAGCGGCGCTGACACCATGCGCGGCGGGGCCGGCAACGACCTCTACGTCTATTTCAACGCGACAGATATCGTTGGCGATGTGATCGACGGCGGCGCCAACGCGGGCGGGAACGGCGACCAGATCCAGATCGGCTTCACCGGCACGGCGGATTTCAGCGCCGTCAGCATCGCCTCCGTCGGCGCGACCTCGATCGAGTTCCTCAACCTTTTCGGCAATGTCGCCCATTCGCTCGTCTTCAATGGCTCGCAGGTCAGCACCACGGGCCTGTCGTCGACACTCGGCGTGCAGGGCAACACCGGCGCGGACATCATCACCTTCAACAACGTGTCCGGCACCTTCGACATCAGCGGCTTCACCTTCAACATCTGGAATCAGAGCGAGGACCGCATCGTCGTCAACGCCACCGGCCAGACGTCCTTCACCGGAGCCAGCGTCGCGGAGGAGTATAACGGCTCGAACCAGCAAGACTTCATGACCGGCTCGCTTGGCGCCGATACCCTGCGCGGCGGCGCCGACGACGACACTTTCATCTACACGGCCGCCAATCAAAGCAACGGCGACATCATCGATGGCGGAGCGCAGGGCGTGCTTGGCGACGGCATCAGCGTGCGGTTCGCGGGGACGACGGATTTCACCATGGCCACAATCGCATCCACCGGTACGACATCCATCGAGCGATTCTTCTTCGATTCCCCCGGCGACAAGACCGTCATCTTCAATGCGTCGCAGTTTGGGCCGACTGGCATCGCCACGAACCTGCAGTTCCAGGATAACTCGGGGGGTGCCAACACATTCACCGTGAACAATATCAGTGGCGCTTTCGATGCCAGCACCTTCATCATCGGGGGTTGGAACGGGACCAGCCGCTTCATCTTCAGCGCCTCCGGCAGCGCCAGTCAGATCACGGGAACCGCCTACCGTGACGAGATCAATGGCAGCAGCCTTGCCGATAGCCTGCTGGGAGGCGATGGCGCGGATACGCTGAACGGGATGGGCGGCGATGACACGCTGCGCGGCGGGCTTGATGCGGACCAGCTTTCTGGCGACGCAGGCAACGACGTCTTCCGCTACCTCAGCGCCACGGAAATCACCGGCGACGTGATCGACGGCGGCACCGAGAGCGGCCTCGGCGATGCCCTGCGAGTCGAGTTCACCGGCACTGCGGATTTCTCGACGGCCACCTTTTCCTCCGTGGCGACCTCCTCGATCGAGCGGCTCGAGCTGTCCGGCGGCGGCGCGCACAGCGTCATCTTCGACGCCGGGCAGTTGATCGGCACCGGCCGACTGTCCTCGACCCTCTTCGTGCAGGGCGACAATGCCGGGGTCGACACGGTCACGTTCAACAACATCGCCAACAGCTACTTCTTCAACCTCAGCACGTTCGTGCTGCAGGATTGGCAGGCGCAGGACAAATTCATCTTCAACACCTCCAGCAGCGGCTCCGATCTGACCGGCACTTCAGGCGCGGACATCGTCAACGGTGGGACCGGCAGGGACACCGTCTACGGAACCCTGGGCTCCGATGAGCTGCACGGCGGAGCTGGCTCGGATAGCTTCTCCTATTCCAGCAACGCGCAGATCGCTGGCGACACCATCGATGGTGGCACTGAGAATGGCTTCAATGGCGACAGTTTGCAGGTCACCTTCACGGGGCTGGCGGATTTCCGGACGGCGACCATCCTGTCGACGGGCCAGAGCTCCATCGAGCTTCTCTGGTTCAGAACCGGCGGTGATCACGACGTCCGCTTCAATGGCAGCCAGTTCGGCGGTGGCGGCCTTGCAAGCAACCTTCTCGTCCAGGGCAACACCGGCATAGACAGCCTCGCCTTCGACAATGTCATCGGCTCGCTCGACCTCAGCGCCTTGGGCTTCACCGTCTGGACCGACGGCGTCGACCGCGTGTTTGCCACGGGCGGTGCCGGGGCGCAGTCGATCATCGGCTCCAGCCGGAACGACAGCATCGACGGGGGTGGAGGTAACGATACGCTGATCGGCGGCACGGGAGATGACACGCTCGTCGGCGGCACGGGCAACGATGTCTATGTCGTGGATTCCACCGGCGACGTCATTACCGAAGCAGCGGGCGATGCGGCAGACGAGGTGCGCACGACGCTGGCGAGCTTCATTCTTGGCACGACGGCGGGCAGCAGCAATGTCGAGAACCTGAGTTTCATTGGCAACGGCGGGTTCAGCGGCACCGGCAGCAGTGCTGCCAATCTCATCACGGGTGGTACAGGCTCCGACACGCTGACGGGCGGTGCAGGGGATGACACGCTGACAGGCAGCGCAGGGGATGACACGTTCACCTACGCATCGGGAGCGGGCTTCGACACGATCACGGATTTCGTGGCGGGTGGCACGGACGACCGGTTGAACATTTCGGCCGTCGCCTCGCTCTCAGACTTCGCGAAGGCGCAGGGCCTCGCCACGCAGGCGGGAGCCGATACCATCATCACGCTGGGCTTCAACAACGTGATCACCCTGAAGAACGTGACGGCAACGGCGCTGACGACGGCGGATTTTGTGCTGGGACAGGCGAACTTTACCACCGCTCCCGAGGTAGATCTCACGAAAGCGACGATCGTGGCCACCGCTTCCTCCAT
>JANNFV010000481.1:0-4307 GCA_031380285.1 Hyphomicrobiales bacterium
GCGCTGTTTGGCATCCAGTGGAGCTTCCTGACCTGGAACGGGCTGACACATCTGTTTCTCCCCGCCTTCAATCTGTCCCTGTTCAAATTCGCCATGATGGTGCGCCTGGCGCGTGCGGGAACCCGCGAGACGATGCTGACCGACACGGTGAAGTTTGCCCGGGCCGCAGGCATCAGCGAGGGGACGATCCTGCTGCGCCACGTGCTGCGCCTCATCGCCATACCGATCGTCACGGTCTTCGGCCTGGAGCTTGGCTCGACGCTGGCCTTCGCGGTCGTCACCGAGACGATCTTCTCCTGGCCTGGCGTTGGCAAGCTGATCATCGACAGCATTGCCACGCTCGACCGACCCGTGATGGTGGCCTACCTGATGCTGGTCGCCTTCTTCTTCATCATGATCAACCTTGCGGTGGACATCGCCTATGCGGCGCTCGATCCCCGCTTGCGGACGGCACGGGGCAGCTGATGGACGCCAGCACGCCGCTTTCCCGTTTCTGGCAGGAATTCAGGGACAACCGCATTGCCGTTGCAGCCCTTGGCATGGTGGTGCTGATCTGTGGTCTGGCCCTGGCCGCTCCGCTGATCTCGCCGCAGAACCCTTACGACCTCGCCAATCTCGTGCTCACGGATGCGCGACGCCCGCCGGGCTTCGTCGGCTCGAAGGGCTTCACCCACTGGCTGGGAACGGATGCCCAAGGGCGCGATCTCCTTTCGGCCATCCTCTACGGCCTGCGCATCTCGATCCAGATCGGCCTGATCGCCGGAGGCATCGCCTTCGCGCTGGGGGCGACATTGGGGGCCTTCGCGGCTTTCCTGGGCGGGCGCATCGAAGCGCTGATCATGCGGATTATCGACCTGCAACTGTCGTTCCCGGCGATCCTGCTCGCGCTGGTCCTGGCGGCATTGCTGGGCCAGGGGAAATGGCCGCTGATCACGGCGCTGGTGACGGCACAATACGCCTATTTCGCACGCACCGCCCATGGCGCGGCCTCCACCGAGCGCTCCAAGGATTATGTCGATGCGGCCTTGTCCACGCCGCTCAAGGCCAGCCGCGTGGTGTTCCGGCATATCCTGCCCAATTGCCTGCCGCCGCTGATCGTGGTGGCAACCGTGCAAGTCGCCAACTCCATTGCGCTGGAGGCCACGCTGTCGTTTCTCGGCCTCGGTCTGCCGGTGACAGAGCCATCGCTTGGCATGCTGATTGCCAACGGGTTTCAGTACAAGCTCTCGGGCCGTTACTGGATTTCGATCTATCCGGGCGTGGCGCTGATCGTGCTGATCGTCGCCATCAACCTGGTCGGGGATCAGGTCCGCGATCAGCTCAACCCGAGGCTCCGGCGATGAGCGCACCGTTGCTGGCCGTCAGCGGCTTGACCACCCGGTTTGCCACCCATGGTGGTTCCCTCAACGCGGTCGAGGATGTGTCCTTCACCGTGGACGCCGGCGAGATCGTCGGTCTTGTCGGCGAGTCCGGCTCGGGCAAGAGCGTCACGGGCTTCTCAATCCTGGGGCTGATCGACCCGCCCGGCCACATCGTTGCGGGCTCGGTGCGGCTGAACGGTCGAGAACTGGTGGGCCTGTCGCATCGGGAGCTGCGATCGATGCGCGGGCGCGAGATCGCGATGGTGTTCCAGGATCCCTCCGCCACCTTGAACCCGGTGCTCACCATTGGTACCCAGATGCGCCTTGCCTTGGCGGCGCACGAAACGCTTGATGCGGCTGAGATGCAGCGCCGCTGCCTCGACGTCCTGAACACGGTGGGCATTCCCGACGCTGCCAGCCGCATCGACGCCTATCCCCACCAGTTCTCGGGCGGCATGCGCCAGCGCGTGGCCATCGCCATCGCGCTGCTGAACCGGCCCAAGCTGATCATCTGCGACGAGCCGACGACGGCGCTCGACGTCTCGATCCAGGCGCAAATCCTCACCGAGATGAAGGCACTGGCGGCACGGCTGGGCACGGCGATGATCTGGATCAGCCACGATCTCGCCACGGTGTCCTCGGTCGCGTCACGCCTGCTGGTGATGTATGCGGGACGTCTGATCGAATCGGGCCCCGTGGCCGATGTGTTGCGCAGGCCGCGCCATCCCTACACACAAGGACTGCTCAACTCGCTGCCGGGCAGCGCCACGCCCGGCGCCGAGCTGGTGCAGATACCTGGCACCATGCCGTCGCTCATCAACCTGCCCGCGGGATGCGCGTTCCGTCTGCGCTGTGATCGCGCGCAGGAGGATTGCACCACCCTCCCCGCTCTGGTGGCTGACGGACCCCGCGCCGTGCGCTGCCATCATCCGCTGGTGGCCTTGCCTCGCACAGGGCGGCAGGCATGAGCGCCCCGTCCACCCCCTCGAACGCGCTTGTCCGGGTCGAAGCCGTTTCCAAGCGCTTCTCGCCCACGATCGGCCTCGGCCAGCGCATTGCGGCCTGGCTTGGCAGCCCGGTCGAGACGCGCACGGTCCATGCCGTGGACGCAGTCTCGTTTGAAATCCGCCGGGGCGAAGTGCTGGGGCTGGTGGGCGAATCGGGTTGCGGCAAGTCAACTCTGGGCCGTGTCATCGCAGGCGTTCATCCCGCCAGCTCCGGCCATGCCCTGCTCGATGGCCTGCCGATCATGGGCGAAGGCCGCAAGCCGCTCAAGACCACCACGCGGATCCAGATGGTATTCCAGGATCCGTTTGCCTCGCTCAATCCGCGTGTCCGGGTGGGCGACACGATCCTTGAGGGACCGCTGGCCCATGGGCTGGTCAGCAAGGCGGATGCGGCGGCCTATTGCACGCGCTGGCTGGTCGCCGTCGGCCTGCCGCCGGAAGCCGCCGGGCGCTTTCCCCACCAGTTCTCCGGCGGACAGCGCCAGCGCGTGGCCATCGCGCGGGCGCTGGCCATGCAGCCCGACGTGCTGGTCTGTGATGAGCCCGTGGCCTCGCTCGATGTCTCGATCCAGGCGCAGATCATCAACCTGTTCCTCAAGCTGCGCCGCGATCTGGGCATCACCATGCTGTTCATCAGCCATGACCTGGGCGTGGTGCGCCACATCTCCGACCGCGTCGCCATCATGTATCTGGGTCGCATCGTCGAGATCGGCCCCAGTGCTGCGATCTTTGCCCATCCGCGCCATCCCTACACCCGCGCCCTGCTCGATTCCGTGCCCAAGCTGGTGACAGGCAGCGACGAGTTGGTCCGTTTCAAGCCCGTGCAGGGCGAGTTGCCTTCTCCGCTCTCGCCGCCTCCGGGATGCCACTTCCACCTGCGCTGCCCTGTGGCGGTCGCGCGTTGCCGATCAGACATACCACTGCCGACCGAGCAGGGGCAGGATGGACATTTTGTCTCCTGCCATGCTCCCCTTTAGGAACAGCACGATGGAACCGTGGCAATGGCCGGAAGACGAATGGCGCAAGCGGGTGGCTCAGGTCCGGGCCGGACGCAACCTGAAGCCTGCGACATGGCCGGGTAGCGCACGCTGCGCGGTGGCGCTGTCCTTCGACAGCGACCACGACACCAACGAGTTGCGCGATGGCGGCAACTCCATCGGTCGCCTGTCCTGGGGGCAATATGGCAACCGGGTCGGCGTGCCGCGCATTCTCGACATCCTGCAGCGGGAAGCCATCAGCGCATCGTTCTTCGTGCCTGCCGTTGCCGCCAAGCTCTACCCCGACGAGCAGCGCCGCGTGATCGCCGAGGGACATGAGATCGGCCTGCATGGCTGGATCCATGAGCTGAACTCCGTGCTGCCCGAGGCCATCGAGCGTGACCTGCATTTCCGCGCGGCTGATGCGCTTGAGGCGATCACCGGCCTGCGGCCCGTGGGCATGCGCACGCCATCCTGGGATTTCTCGCCTGCCACCTTGAAGATCCAGCGGGAACTGGGATTGCTCTATGATTCCTCCTTGATGGCCGACGACGACCCCTATGAATTGCTCGAGAATGGTGAACCCACAGGCATTGTCGAGTTGCCGGTCGAATGGATCCGCGATGACGCGCCCTATTTCAACATGAACCGCCACCAGGCATTGCGACCCTACACGCCACCACCCGCGGTGCTCGATATCTTCATCCGCGAGTTCGACCGCGCCCATGCAGATGGCGGCCTGTTCCTGTTGACCATGCATCCGCATGTCATCACCTACCGCTCGCGGTTGTTCATCGTGGAGGAACTGATCCGCCACGCGAAAGCCAAGGGCGATGTATGGTTCGCGACCCATGCCGACGTGGCGCGGCATGTCGCCAGGGGGCTCGCCGGATAAAGCCTACCGGCCGGTTTTCACCCTCGTCCACAGCCTCGTCACCGTGCGCTGCAGGCGCTCGTCATAG
>JANNFV010000494.1:0-8842 GCA_031380285.1 Hyphomicrobiales bacterium
CGGCAGGAAATGCCTCAGCAGGTTCTGGATGCCGTGCTTCAATGTGGCGGTGGAGGACGGGCAGCCTGCGCAGGAGCCCTTCATGGTGAGATACACCACGCCATCCTTGAAGCCCTGAAAGGTGATATCGCCGCCGTCGCCGGCAACAGCGGGGCGAATGCGGGTTTCCAGCAGTTCATTGATCGTTGATACGGTTTCGGCGTCCTCAGGAGCAAAAAACTCAGCTGCATCATCTCCAGCCGCTTCCACACCCGCGCGAAGAACTGGCGCGCCGGACATATAATGCTCCATGATCGCGCCCAGGATGGCGGGCCGCATATGCGCCCATTCCGTCTCGCCCTTGGTCACGGTGATGAAATCCGAGCCGAAGAACACACCCTGCACGCCCTCGATACCGAACAGCTTTTCAGCCAGCGGCGAGGAGGTCGCGGCGGTCTGGGCATCGCGCATCTCCAGAGTGCCCTCGCCCATGACGTCGCGTCCGGGCAGGAACTTCAGGGTGGAGGGATTGGGGGTCGGTTCAGTCTGGATGAACATGGGGGTCGTCCTCGCCAGTCCGGTTCAAGGCCGGAGGGTGAATCTGGAAGTGTTCTAACAGATGTGGGGATGGTGGGGAAGGGAAGGAAGAGATTGCATATCAATTGCAGGAATTGATTTTGTAAAACTGATATGGCATAACTGATCCTGTCTGTCGTGGCTCAGACACAGGCCGAAACAAAGGGACTCCGCTCATGGCGAACGCTGTCAGTCGTATCCTTGATCACCTCCGCGATGACGGAGGACTTCAGGGCAAGGACATCGCCAACATTGTTGCGGTGTCGCCAGCCACGGTGTCCCGCTGGTTCAGTGGCAAATCGACACCGGACCTGCCAACACAGACCGTTATTGCCGGGTTGCGGTATGTCGTGGACCGGCTTGGTGACTTCTATACCCCTGACGAGACTCGCATATGGCTGCATGCCAAGCATCCCATGCTGAAAGGCGAACGTGCGATCGATCTGATTGCAGCGGGTCGGACAGAAGCCGTGCTGGCGGTGATCGAGGCGCTCGATACGGGGGCCTATGCCTAAGGCTCGCGATCTCGACCTGCTCGATGCGATGGATGCATTCAGCCGTGAGAGCTTTTCTGGTCATGTCTGGCGCGTCGTCCGCGAAGAACGCGATCCTACGTCCGGCAGTCCAACGAACAGCCGCTGGTGCAACGGCTCTTTTGACGTGCTCTACACCTCGCTCGACCAGAATGGCGCGATGGCGGAAATTCATTCCTTCCTGTCAGCCCAGCCTGTCTTTCCGTCCAGGATGGCCTGGAAATGCCATCAACTGTCTGTTCATCTCGACAAGACGTTGCGCCTGGCCGATCTGCCAGCCCTGCAACGGCTTGGTGTGGATACGGCTCGCTTCAAGGAGCGCAACTACGAACGCTGCCAGGACATCGCTGACGCAGCCTACTTCCTGGGGTTTGATGGCCTGATTGCGCCAAACGCTCGGTGGAATTGCCTCAACCTGATGCTGTTCACGCAAAGAATCGCGCCCGAAGCCATCACAGTGATGAATGGCCAGAGCCACGGTGTCGATTGGTTGACATGGCGCAAGAGTGTCCGCCCGCAGATCTGATCAAGCCCCCCGCCGCGCCGCCAGCATGTAATTCACCGCCATGTCGCGGGCCAGCGACCAGCGGTCAGACAGCGGGTTGAACACCACGCCCTGGCGATCAAAAACCTCCAGATCGCCCGTAGCAATGGCCTCTTCCAGTTCGTCCGGCGTCACGAACTTGTTCCAGTCATGCGTGCCCACCGGCAGCCAGCGCAGCACATATTCTGCGCCCACGATGGCAAGCGCGAAGGAACGCTTCGTGCGGTTGATGGTGGCGGCGACGAACAGACCGCCCGGTTTCACCAGCCGTGTCGCGGTCGCGACAAACTCGGGCACGCTTGGCACATGCTCCACCACTTCCATGGCCAGCACCACGTCGAACGCTGCTCCCTCCTCGACCAGCGTTTCCGCCATGACGCCGCGATAGGTGACTGAAACACCGGACCGCGCAGCATGGGCCTTCGCCACATCGACATTGTTGGCGGCGGGATCGATGCCGGTGACGGCAAAACCCAGGCGTGCCAGAGGCTCGGACAGCAACCCGCCGCCGCAGCCGATATCCAGCACGGACAGCCCCGTAAAGGGCTGCATCGCCTTGGGATCACGGTCAAAATGCGCGATTATCGTGTCGCGCAGATAGGCCAGACGCACCGGGTTGAACTTGTGCAGTGGCTTCATCCGCCCCTTGGGATCCCACCAGTCGCTGGCGAGGCGGTTGAATTTCTCGACCTCCGCTTCGTCGATCCGCGCGGTGCTGGCAGCGGTCATGGTGCTCTCCTGGCGGCCAGCCTTTCTTGACTCCCGCGTCAGTCGCTTTCATAAGGCCGCGCGTGTCGTGACGCCATTGGCATTTTCGCCGCTGGCAATACCCGGCGCTTTCCCCACCGGACCTGAGACCGCAATGGCCCGCCTCGTGATGAAATTCGGCGGAACCTCCGTCGCCACTGTCGAACGCATCAAGAATGTCGCACGCCACGTGAAACGGGAGTGGGATGCCGGCAATGATGTGGCCGTTGTGGTGTCCGCCATGTCTGGCAAGACCAACGAACTCGTGGGATGGTGCAAGGAAGGCGCAACGCTTTACGACACCCGCGAATACGATGTCGTCGTCGCCTCGGGCGAACAGATCACGTCGGGCCTTCTCGCCATTGTTCTCAATGACATGGGCATCCCCGCCCGCTCCTGGCAGGGCTGGCAGGTGCCGCTTTACGGCTCAGATGCGCATGGATCGTCGCGCATCGTCGATATCGACGGCAGCGGTATCATCGCCGGGTTCACGCGCAACCGCGAGGTCGCGGTTGTTTCAGGCTTTCAGGGCGTGCACAAGGAATCCGGGCGCATCGTAACGCTGGGTCGTGGCGGCTCGGACACCTCGGCGGTGGGCATTGCCGCCGGACTGCACGCTGATCGCTGCGATATCTACACCGATGTGGACGGCGTCTACACCACCGATCCGCGCGTCGTCGCCAAGGCCAGGCGGCTCGAAAAGGTGGCGTTCGAAGAAATGCTGGAGATGGCATCCGCCGGCTCCAAGGTGCTGCAGGTGCGCTCGGTCGAGATCGCCATGTCGCAGCGCGTGAAGACCTATGTGCGGTCATCATTCGACGATCCTGAGAACCCCAATCCCGGAACACTGATCTGTGACGAGGAAGACATCGTGGAAAAGCAAAACGTCACCGGCATCGCCTTCTCCAAGGACGAGGCCCAGTTCACTCTCCGGCGCGTGGCCGACAAGCCGGGCGTGGCCGCGGCAGTGTTCGCGCCACTGGCCGAGGCCCAGGTGAATGTGGACATGATTGTCCAGAACATCTCTGCCGATGGCAATACCGACATCACCTTCACGGCACCGGCTGCCGAGTATGACCAGGTGATGGCCGTGTTGACGCGCAACAAGGACAAGATCGCCTACACCACGCTGGAGGCCGAACGCGACGTCTGCAAGGTTTCGGCCATCGGCATCGGCATGCGCAGCCATGCGGGCGTCGCCGCCATGGCCTTCAAGGCGCTGGCGGACAAGGGCATCAACATCCGGGCGATCACGACGTCCGAGATCAAGTTCTCGGTGCTGATCGACTCGGCCTATACCGAGCTGGCTGTGCGCACCCTGCACACGCTTTACGGGCTGGACCGGGCATAGGCCATGCAGGCCGTCGTCATCGGCGCTGGTGTCGTGGGCCTGGCCGTCGCCCGGGCACTCGCGCTCGCAGGCCACGACGTCATCGTGATCGAGGCCACAGACGCCATCGGTACCGGAACCTCTGCCCGTAACAGCGAGGTGGTGCATGGCGGCATGTATTATCCGCTGGGGTCCGGCAAGGCCCGCTTTTGCGTCGAAGGTCGGCGGAAGCTCTACGGGTTCTGCGACAGCCACGGCGTGCCGTATCGCCGCTGCGGCAAGCTGATCGTGGCGACCTCGCCTGCGGAAGAGGCCAAGATCGAAGCTCTTCTGCAACAGGGCCTTGCCAATGACGTTGAGGGTCTCAGCCTGGTGAGCGGCACAGTGGCAAGCGCACTGGAGCCGAACCTGCACTGCACCGCAGCGCTGCATTCGACGGAAACCGGCATCATCGACAGCCATGCCTTCATGCTGGCGCTGCAAGGTGATCTTGAGGCGGCGGGTGGCGCGATTGCCTTCGAAACGCCGCTGGAGCGGATCGAACAGATCGCAGGTGGATGGCGCGTGCATTTCGGCGGGCGCGACCCTGATGTGATCGACGCCGGGATCGTGGTGAATGCCGCCGGGCATGGGGCCTGGCAGGCGGCACGCATGACAGACGCCTACCCTGCGCAGCGCATTCCGAAGCGCAGTTTCGCCAAGGGCAATTACTTCTCCTGCGCGGGCAAACCAGCGTTCAGCCGCCTGATCTATCCCGCACCTGTGGATGGCGGGCTTGGCGTGCATCTGACGCTCGATCTGGCGGGACGCATGAAATTCGGGCCCGATGTCGAATGGCTTGGCGATATCGATCCATCGCAGATCGACTACACCGTCGATCCCAGGCGTGGCGACAGTTTCTATGTGGCAGTGCGACGCTACTGGCCTGCCATGCCTGATGGCGTGCTGACGCCGGATTATTCCGGCGTTCGGCCCAAGCTGTCCGGGCCGGGCGAAGCCGCAGCAGACTTCATGCTCGATGGGCCAAGGCAGCATGGGCTGGACGGGCTGATGCATCTCTTCGGCATCGAGAGCCCCGGCTTGACCTCATCGCTGGCAATTGCGGATGCGGTTGCCAGCGATGTCTGCGTCACAATGGCCTGATCCTTCAGCCGTACCCTGCTTCTTTCTGGTGGCGGACTGCCAGAATGACAGCGGTGCCTCGATGCAGTCGATACCGTACGCAATAGCCACTGTTGCCGAAGTCAATCAGCCATTCACGGTATTCCGCCTCCATCTCATCGACAGGTCTGCCGATTTCCGCTTGGCTGGCCAGGATGCGAACACCCGCACGGATGGCCGCGACCGCTCTCCGGGCAGCTTCGGGATTTTTCGGGTTCAGAAAACGGTAGAGGCGCTGCACATCAGCCAATGCACGTGGCGACCAGATCAGTTCGGGCATGTTGGCGGCTCGACATCCAGACCGGCCTCAAGCTTGCCGAGCCAGACATCCGCATCCTCGAAAGTCACATGGCGTCCCGTGGACTGATAGGCCTCCCACGCCGCTATCGCGTCTTGTCTGAAAGATTCCCGCTTTTCCTCGCGGTCTATGTATTGCGTGATCGCCTCACGCATCATCCAGTGCGTCGTGCGTTGCCGCGCCTCCGCCAGCTTTTTGATCCTCGCACGTGCATCGTCATCCAGCTTGACCGCAATGGGTTTGACGGTTGACGTGGTCATCAGCTTCTCCCGGCTTAGTATATGTAGGTATTACCTTATCATACTATATTTCTGGCAGCAATTCCCAGCGGAGTTAGGCATTTCCCTCGCCCGCCCGATCCGCTAGAGACCCCGTCCATGACGACACGCATTGCCGACACCTTCTCTGCCTGCGCCCGCGACGAGCGCGCGGCCCTTGTGACCTACGTGATGGCCGGGGATCCTGATCCGCAGACCGCCCAGGCGATCATCGATGCACTGCCTGCGGCGGGTGCAGATATCATCGAGCTTGGCATGCCGTTCTCCGATCCGATGGCGGATGGCGAGGCGATCCAGCAGGCGGGCCTGCGCGCCTTGAAGGCCGGCATGTCGCTGGCCGGCACGCTGGACACTGCGCGGCGCTTCCGCACGAAGGACACGACCACGCCGATCATCGTCATGGGCTATTACAATCCGATCTATATCTACGGCGTCGACCGCTTCCTGGCGGATGCGAAGGCTTCCGGCGTCGACGGCCTGATCATCGTCGATCTGCCGCCTGAAATGGACGAGGAATTGTGCATCCCGGCGTTGAAGGCGGGCATCGCCTTCATCCGCCTCGCCACGCCGACAACCGATGACAAGCGCCTGCCCAAGGTGCTGAAGAACACCTCCGGCTTCGTCTATTACGTCTCGATGACCGGCATCACCGGCGGCAAGATCGCGGATTACAGCAAGGTCAGCCACGCTGTGGCACGCATCAAGCGCCACACGCCACTGCCCGTGGCCGTGGGCTTCGGCGTCAAGACTCCGGCTGATGCGGCGGCGATCGCGGCAGGCGCGGATGGCGTGGTGGTTGGCACCGCCCTGATCAACGCGCTGAAAGCAACGCTTGGTCCTGAAGACAGGGCGGGCAAGGACAGCGTGACCGCCGTGACAGGCCTGGTGGCCTCTCTCGCGGAGGCGATCCGCACCACACCAAAAACCACAGGGGCAACCGCATGAACTGGATTACCAGCTACGTCCCGCCCCGCATCAAGAGCCTGTTCAAGCGGGAATCGCCCGAGAACCTCTGGATCAAATGCCCGGAGAGCGGGCAGATGGTGTTCCAGAAGGATGTGGAGGCCAACCTCAATGTCATTCCCGGCTCGGGCTATCATCTGCGCCTTGATGCGGGAACGCGACTGAAATCGATGTTCGATGAGGCCAAATGGGTGGACGTAGCCCTGCCCGAGGTTCCCGTCGATCCGCTGAAGTTCCGCGATGAAAAACGCTATGTCGACCGACTGAAGGACAGCCGCGCCAAGACCGGCATGCAGGACGCGATCAAGGTCGGCCTGGGGCGTGTCGAGGGGGCCGCCACTGTCATCGCTGTCCAGGATTTCGATTTCATGGGCGGTTCGCTGGGCATGGCCGTGGGCGAAGCCCTCGTGACGGCAATGATGACGGCGGTGGAAAAAAAGGCACCGTTCGTGCTTTTCGCAGCGTCAGGTGGCGCCCGTATGCAGGAGGGCATCCTGTCGCTGATGCAGATGCCCCGGACGACCGTGGCCGTTCAGGCGCTCAAGGCCGCGAAGCTGCCCTACATCGTCGTCCTGACCAACCCGACAACGGGCGGCGTGACGGCGTCCTATGCCATGCTGGGCGATGTTCACATCGCCGAGCCGGGTGCGTTGATCGGCTTCGCCGGCCCGCGCGTCATCGAACAGACGATTCGCGAGAAACTGCCCGAGGGCTTCCAGCGCTCCGAGTTCCTGAAGGCCCATGGCATGGTGGACATGGTGGTGCCGCGCCAGGAGATGAAGGCGACCATCGCCCGTCTCCTGCGGCTGCTGATGAAGCAGCCCGCGCCGAAAAAGGCGGCCTGAACCAGCGGAAGGGCTTCGCCATGGCCGATTCAACCATGCTGATGGCGCGGTTTCTGGCGCTCCATCCCAAGAAGATCGATCTGTCGCTGTCGCGCATGGAGCAGATCCTGCCCAAGCTGGGCGATCCGCATCTGCGCCTGCCCACGACCATCCATGTCGCAGGCACCAATGGCAAAGGCTCGACCATCGCCTTCATGCGGGCGATCCTCGAGGCTGCGGGAAAGCGCGTGCATGTCTACACCTCGCCGCATCTGGTGCGCTTCCATGAGCGCATCCGTCTCGCGGGCAAGCTCGTCGACGAGGACACGCTGGTTGCGGCCTTCACGCGCTGCGAGGAGGCGAATGGCGGCGCACCCATCACCGTGTTCGAAATGACGACGGCGGCGGCGCTGCTGCTGTTTGCGGAGACACCAGCGGACGTGCTGCTGCTGGAAGTGGGACTGGGCGGCCGTTTCGACGCCACCAATGTGATCGAAAGCCCTGCAGCGAGCGTGATCACGCCGGTATCCCTCGACCATATGGAATACCTGGGCGATACGGTCCCCAAGATCGCGGGCGAGAAGGCAGGCATCCTGAAGCGCGGCACGCCGGCGATCTTCGCCGAGCAGAGCGCCGAGGGGCTGGCCGTGCTGGAGCGGGAGGCACGGCGCAAGCGCAGCGGCGCGGTCCTGGTGGGCGGCCAGGATTTTCGCACCTACGAAGAGGCAGGGCGGCTGGTCTTCCAGGACACCGAGGGCATGATGGACCTGCCCCTGCCGCGCCTTGGCGGACGCCACCAGCACCTGAATGCCGCAACGGCCATCGCCACGCTAAAGGCCGTCTTTGGTGACACGATCAGGCAGGCCGACATCGCCAAGGGGTTGAGCCGCGTCGATTGGCCCGGTCGCCTGCAGCGGCTGGTTGGCACCACGCTGAAGCTCGCGCCCGCCGGGGCCGAAATCTGGCTCGACGGCGGGCACAACCAGGATGGTGGCCGTGTGCTGTCCGCCGCCATCGCGGAGATGGAGGCGCGCGATCCCCGCCCCCTCGTGATGATCGCCGGCATGCTGTCCACCAAGGATTCGACGGCGTTTCTTGGCTGTTTCAAGGGCATGGCCGAGGAACTCCATGCCATCGGCATCGCGGGGCAGGATGCGGCGAGAAGCGCGGAGGATACGGCAGATCAGGCCGGAAAGGCCGGGCTGAAAGCCTCCAGCGCCAACAGCCTGGCCGAGGCGCTGGCGCGGATCGGTGACAGGACATGGAGCAAACCGCCCCGCATCCTGATCACGGGATCATTGTATCTCGCGGGCGAAGTGCTGGCCTTTGACGGGACAATGCCAACCTGACGCAGATCTCAGGACGATCGCGATCAGGCCCGGATGATCTCGGCGCTGAGCTGGGGCTTGTGGGCAATCGTCTGGAACACGACGCAATAGCGCTCGGTCAGCTTCAGCAACGTGTCGATCTGCTCCTGGGGTGCATCGGTATCCAGCTCGAATATCAGCCGGATATCCTCGAACCCAACAGCGGCATCCTTGGCGACGCCCAGCGTGCCCCGAAAATCGAGCGTGCCCTCGGCGCGAACGACACCGCGGTGCTCGCGTTC
>JANNFV010000501.1:0-2549 GCA_031380285.1 Hyphomicrobiales bacterium
CCAGGTTGATGGTGGCGATCACCAGCACCGGCCCCATGACATTGGGCAGGATATGCTTTGCCATGATGGGCAGGCCCTTGATGCCGATGAGCTTGGCGGCCTGCACATAATCCTTGTTGCGCTCCACCATCGCCGAGGCCCGCACGGTGCGGGCATATTGCGCCCAATGAGCCAGACCGATGGCGATGATGATGACGAACAGCGCCGTGGTCTCGTGCTTGTTGGGCGGGATCAGCCCCCGCGCCACGCCGAAGATGAGCAGCGCGATCAGCAGACCGGGAAACGACAGCTGGATATCGGCGATGCGCATGATGATCTGCTCGGTCCGCCCGCCGACATAGCCTGCGATCAGGCCGAGAGAGATGCCCAGTGCCATCGAGAACCCGACCGAACAGAGGCCGACGATCAGCGACACCCGCGTGCCGTAGAACAGCGCCGAGAGCATGTCGCGCCCTTGGGCATCCGATCCCAGCAGGAACAGCATGCTGGATCCCGCGCCCCGCTCCATCGGATGCGTGAAGCCATCCATCAGGTTGAGCACCGCCGGATTGAAGGCATCCTGCGGCGCAAAGACCGGCGCGAAGAACGCCAGCACGAAGATCAGCAGCGTCGTCGCGGACGCAATCATGGTGATGGGCGAATCCTTGAAGGACAGCCAGAGATCGCTATCGTTCAGCCGCTGACGCAGCGTCTGCGGCTCAACTGCGGGCTTGTTCGGCATCACGGTCATTTCGCTGCAACTGTGCGGCCCACGCTCAGGCGCGGATCGATCAGGAAATACAGCATGTCGACCACCAGGTTCACGATCACGAAGATCAGGCCGACGAACATCAGGTAAGCCCCCATCACTGGAATATCGACGACTTCCACGGACTTCACGAACAATGCCCCCAGGCCCGGCCAGTTGAACACGGTTTCGGTGGTGATGGCGAAAGCAACGATCGAGCCAAGCTGCATGCCAGTGATCGTGACAACAGGGATCATGGTGTTCTTCAGCGCGTGCTTGAAGTTGATGGCGCTGTCGGTCAGGCCACGCGCCCGGGCAAAGCGGATATAGTCGGCCCGCATGACCTCCAGCATCTCCGAGCGCACCAGGCGCATGATGAGGGTCAGCTGGTAGAAACCAAGCGTCACCACGGGCAGGATCAGCGATTTGCGACCGCTTTCGGTCAAAAGGCCGGTTGTCCACCAGCCGAAAGCCACGGTTTCACCCCGTCCGAAGGTGGGCAGCCAGCGCAGCACGACGCCGAAGACATAGATCAGCCCGATGCCGATCAGGAAGGTCGGCAGCGAAACGCCGATCAGGGAAAGGCTCATCACCAGATTGGCGGCCCACCCATCCCGCCGGAGCGCGGTATAGATGCCAAGGCCGAGGCCGACGGCGAGCGCCAGCGCTGCCGAGATGACAGCGAGTTCGATGGTGGCGGGCAGCCGCTCCCGCAAAAGCGTCGCGACGGGGCGGCCTTGCCGGTAGGAAATGCCGAAATCGCCCTTCACGGCATTGCCCAGAAAGCGCCCGAACTGCACCACCATCGGATCGTTCAGGCCAAGCGAGTCAGCCAGTTCCTGGCGATCCTTGATCGTGGCGTCCTGGCCAACGATGCTGGCCACGGGATCACCCACGAAGCGGAACATGGAGAACGCGATGAAGGCAACGGCCACCATCACCATGATGGCCTGCAACACGCTGCGAATGAGATACCCGAACATGCCAGCAGAACTAGCGCAGGGCGCTTTGAAAGCAAAACAATTCCGCGAAGGCGTCGCGTCAGGTTGATATGGCGTTCTTCGTGACCAGTCCTGATTTGTCTTTTACAACAGATGGCAATCCCGGTCCTTGGATGGCTGTGCCGCCAATCAGGAAGTCGTTGCCATCGCCGCCCAGAGCACGTCGCCGCTGCGGCCGCCGATCAGCGTATCGTTGCCGCCCAACCCGATGATGCTGTCATCACCCTGCAACCCATCGATCAGGTCAGGATTCGCCGTCCCCATTAAATTATCATTTCCCGATGTTGTCAGCATATCAACGCCCCTCTACTATGACTAATCAGATGTTAATTTTTCTTTTGCATACTTGCCAAGCGTCATTATTGAGGAGTGGTTAATATGAGCGTTCAGTCTCTGTCAGCATCGGTGGCTAGCAGCAATGCTAGGATAGGAAACGAAACTCGCGATAAGATGGAAGATTTGCTCAAGTCCATCCCCGGCGGGCACAGCAGCGAATATGGCAAGAAAATCAGCGGTTTCGCGGAATTTTTGAATGACGAAAAAGTCCAAGAAGCCATTGCGCAATATGTATCAGGCAATGGAACCAGCGATAAACTCTACCAATCAATGAGTTACGAGCAAAGGGTCGCATTCGGTACATTGACGCAACCCTATCGAGCCGAGCAGGACAGGCTAAGTCAGGAGCGCCTTTTGGCTGCGGGTGACACCGTCTTCGTCAACCTGAAAGATGGAAGCCGTCAGTTGTTGTCGGAAATGCTAGGCTTTAACAAGGCTTATGGCATTCCACCCGCAGGCCTTTTCGCTGGCGCGAGTCGTGAAGC
>JANNFV010000530.1:0-5898 GCA_031380285.1 Hyphomicrobiales bacterium
AGGAAAGCGCCTATCGCTTCGTGCCCTATGTGCCGTTCGGCCAGTGGTTCCAGCCCGTGGCGCATTCAGCCAAACTGAAGGGCCTGCCCATTGTTCCGGGCGTCATGGCGTTCTGGAATGTGGAGAAGGAGTGACCCGCCGCAGCGTCAGGTTGATCCGCCCGCCGCTCGGCAGGAGATCGCTGGTGCCGGGATGGACACGATCCACGCCGTGAAAGCACAGCCGTGCCGCCCCGCCCATCAGCAGAACGTCGCCTGACTGGAGTTTCACCGACGCCGTGGGATCGGTGCGCTTCACGCCGCCATATCTGAAGATGCAACTGTCGCCGAGCGAGACGGACAGGACCGGCGCAGCGAATTCCTGTTCATCCCGGTCCTGGTGCAGGCCCATCCTGGCCTTGCCCTCGTACCAGTTTACCAGGCAGGCCTCGGGCAGGTGCGGAAAATCAGCCAGCGCATTCCATGTGGCGAGAAGCGCGGGCGGCATGGCAGGCCAGGGCGAACCCGTCACGGGATGCAACGGTTGATAGCGGTAGCCATCCACATCCGAGACCCAGCCCAGCGGGCCGCAATTGCTCATGCGCACGGAGAAGGGCGTGCCGGTTCGCGGCATGCATGGCGTGAACAGGGGAGCCTGCCTCAGGACGTCCCTCAGGGCATGGACCAGGGCCTCCTGCGCCTGCAGGTCCAGCCAGCCGCGATGCAGGATGAGGCCGGGCGCAAGGGCAAGAGGGGGCTCGGGTCCGAGCATGGACTGTTCCGGCAGGGGCATTGTGCGTCCTTAGACCATTTCGCTTGTCAAGCAATTGGCCATGACTTCCAGGCCGTGACGATCATGGTGAGGCTGGCGAGCAAGCGTCACGCGATGCCAACACGGCACCCCTGCGTCTTTTCCGCCACACTCTGCTGCAACCCGGCAACACAGTGAACAAAGTCTCCCCGTTAACCTTTGATTAGGGTTTCCTTGTTACGCTGCATTTACCCCAAGTTCTTGGGTCGAGTGGCTCCTGTCCACTTGTTTGACGCCTCCCTAAACTCATAAGGCCCGCCTCGGCGGGTCTTTTTTTGTGCTGAGGTTCTGAGATCGGCCTCGCATGTGACGGCGTGCCCATTTTCGGGGGATTGCAAGCTCAAGACACCCCGTCAAACAATCGCTTCCAGTCCCTTCCGCCTGACAATCGCCAGCAGCCGCAAAGCTGGACCACCGGGCCGCTTCACGCCGCGCTCCCAGTCGGAGACGAGGTTTTTCGAGACGTTGAGATACGATGCGAAGACAGGCTGGGAGACGGCTTCCCTCTCGCGAATAGCCTTGATGTCATCGGCCTTCAGGTCTGGCGTGGCCGGAATGCAGCTTTCGTCGAATTGCCGCATCGTTTTCTTGTCGATCATGCCAGCGCGGGCAAGGCCCTGCATCATGCCATGAACGGATTCCGCGATTTCGCTGCGGTAGGCCTTAGCTTTTGGCATTGTATTTGACCTCCACCATCTCATTCTTTCTAACCAAGTGATCCATGTCCGTCTCAGACAGCGCGAGCATGATATCTGCGGCAGATTTCAAATCCTGCTCATCCGCAGCACTGATGTTTGGCCGGGCGCTTTTTGCGAACCCGAACGCAAAGATTGCCCGCGAGCCGCTTTTGAAAAGCACAAGCGACCGATAGCCACCCGACTTGCCCTGTCCTTGACGCGCCAGCCGCTGCTTGATCACCCCTCCTCCGAGATCAGCATCAATCAAGCCCTGCTCCGCTCGAAAGACAGCCTCACAAAGGGCATGATCAGCAATACGCTCCTTGCGCGCAAACTTCGCAAACCATGGGTTTTTGAAGATTCGCATTCTCAATCACAAAACAAATCATATATATCATACATTGTGTGATATTTTCAAGCACGCTGATATCCTCACAGCGCAAAACCGCCATCCGCCAGATGGATCTGCCCGGTCGTGTAGCTTGCCTCGTCTGACGCCAGATACACCGCCAGCATGGCGATCTCCTCCGCCGTACCCAGCCGCCCCATGGGCTGGCGGTCGATGAAGGCCTGGCGAGCCTGCGCCTCCGTCACCTTGGTCAAGGCCGCCAGATCGCGGATGCGACCGTCGAGCGACGGCGACTGGATCGTGCCCGGGCAGACGGCGTTGGCGCGGATACCGCGCTTGATATAATCCGCCGCCACAGCCTTGGTCAGGCCGATCACCGCCGCCTTGGTCGCGCCATAGGCATAGCGGTTGGGGATACCGCGCACCGAGCCTGCACCTGATGCGATGTTGACGATGGAGGCCGAGCGCCCCGAGGCATTGGCCCGCTCCAGCATGCCGGGCAGGAAGGCCTGGATGGTGCGGTGCATCGACTTGACGTTGAGGTCGAACGAAAAGTCCCAATCCCTGTCGGAACACTCCATCACCGTGCCGTGGTGCACGAAACCGGCGGCATTCACCAGGATATCGATGGGGCCGATCTTGTCCGCCAGCGCCTGCACCGCCCGGCTGGAACACACGTCGAGCTTGCGCTTCTTGGCCTTCGCCAGGCCTTCGAGCAATGCAACATTGAGATCGGTTGCATAAACCGTCGCGCCCTCCGCCACGAACGCCTCGGCGATGGCGCGCCCGATGCCTTGGCCTGCGGCGGTGACAACCGCAATCTTCCCCTGCAAGCGCTTCGCCATCATCCATCTCCCCAATCTTTGCTGTTGGGCTATGGTAGGCTGCGAATCTCTTCAGCCGCAAGCCGTGATCAGGGCCTCACCGTGACCTCTCAACCCTCCATCGATGCCGCGCCGATGCCCTACCGCAAAGCGCTGATTGTCGCCGCAGTGCTGAACTTCGTCATGGTCTTTGTGGAGGTCGGCGGAGCACTCTATGCCAATTCCATCGCGCTCATGGCCGATGCCATCGATTTTCTGGAAGATGCCGTCACCTACATCATCGCCATCGCGCTGATCGGCCTCGGGCATCGTCCGCGTGCGGTCTTTGGCGCGATGACGGCCTTCCTGATGTTCGTGCCAGGCGTGTGGATCGCCTGGAAGACCGTCAACCAGCTGCTGGAAGGCCTGCCGCCCGACCCGCTCCCCATGGGGGCCATCGGCCTGCTGGCGCTGGCGGTCAACGTCTATTGCGCTTTCATCCTGCTACCGCACCGCAAGGGAGATTCGGCGCATCAGGGCGTGTGGCTTTCCACCCGCAACGATGCCATCGCCAACATCGCCATCGTGCTGGCGGCCGTGGTGACGGCTTTCTGGACCTCGGTCTGGCCTGATGTGATCGTCGGCATGGGCATTGCCGCGCTCAATCTCCATGCTGCCGGCCTGATCGCGCTTCTGGCCTGGCGGGAGTGGCATGGGCAGGTTCCGGCCCGTCCGTAAAGCGGCTGCGCATCGACGCCATCCCTACGTAAGAACCCCTTAATGGGCTCTGTGGTTGTATCTGCGGTTGAAAACCAGTAGTTTGCACTGCAACATAGAGAACGCGACCGGATCATCCCTTCATCATGGGGAAAGCAAGGTCCGGCACGTCAGAGCCAGCCAACGGGCTGACTGAACCAAGGCACGGGGCACTTCTGAATGAATCGCAGCCTGTATTTCTTCTATGAATCAACCTTCCTGGCGATGGCACCTGCCCGCGCCATGGCCGATGCAACGCGGATGTTCTACACCAACCCGGCCAATCCCATGGCCCATACGCAGGTGGGACGCACGATGGCCGCATCGGCGGAAATGTTCGAGCGCGCCACGCGTCGCTACGGCAAGCCAGCCTTCGCGCTACCCTTGACGGTGGTGGACGGGCATGAAGTGGCTGTCACCGAGCGCATCATCTGGCGCAAGCCGTTCTGCCAGCTCATCCATTTCGACCGGGCGCGGCCACCCAGAAGCGCGGCCCAGCCCAAGGTGCTGATCGTGGCACCGATGTCGGGCCACTATGCCACGCTGCTGCGCGGCACGGTCGAGGCTTTCCTGCCCACCCACGAGGTTTACATCACCGACTGGATCGATGCCCGCATGGTGCCGCTCACCGAGGGGCACTTCGATCTCAACGACTACATCGACTACATGATCGAGCTGTTCGAGTTGCTCGGTCCTGATGTGCATGTCATGGCCGTTTGCCAGCCATCTGTGCCTGTTGCTGCCGCCGTGGCGCTGATGGAAGCCAAGGACAGCCCGTCGATTCCGCTCTCCATGACGCTGATGGGCGGCCCCATCGACACCCGCAAGAGTCCGACAGCCGTCAACAAGCTGGCGGAGGAGCGCGGCATCGACTGGTTCCAGAAGAACTGCGTCATCAAGGTGCCATTCCCCAATCCCGGCTTCTACCGCGATGTCTATCCCGGCTTCCTGCAGCTCTCGGGCTTCATGGCGATGAACATTGATCGCCACATGACGGCGCATTGGGACATGTTCAGCCATCTCGTGCGCGGCGACGGTGATTCCGCCGACCGCCAGGCCGATTTCTACGATGAATATCTCGCCGTCATGGACCTGACTGCCGAGTTCTACCTGCAGACTGTCGACGCCGTGTTCGTCAAGCACGCCCTGCCCAAGGGCACGCTGACGCATCGGGGCACGCCGGTTGATCTGAAAGCCATCCGCCGCTGCGCCCTGATGACGGTGGAAGGCGAGAACGACGACATCTCCGGCGTCGGCCAGACCAAGGCGACCCATGACCTGTGCGTCAACCTGCCCAAGGAGAAGCAGCTCTATCACCTGCAGAAGGATGTGGGCCACTACGGCGTCTTCAATGGCTCGCGCTTCCGCAAGGAGATCGCGCCGGCCATCAAGGGCTTCATGGCCAAGAACAACACCGTGACCGCTGCCAACACACGCGCGAGGCCGACGATGGTCAGCACGCGCTACGCGGCGGAGTGACGCCCTCGCGAATCACCCTATATTGGCCTCATGCTGCAGCGCATCCTGAGGCTCATTGATCCTCCCTCCGAGGAGAGGATCGAGGTCCATCACCTGGGCCTCGTCTATCCCGTCGTCGTGCGCCGCACGCCACAGGCCAGGCGCTACACCTTGCGCGTCAAGACCGCGACCCGCGAAGCCGTGCTCACCATGCCTTCGCGTGGCAGCATGGCGACAGCCAAGGATTTCGCGGCAAGGCACGGCGGCTGGCTGGCCGCCCGTTTCCAGAAGCTGCCCGACATGGTGGATTTCGTGCCGGGAGCGCAAGTGCCGCTGCGCGGCGTGCAGCATGTCATCCTGCATCGTCCGGGCAGCCGGGGTGGTGCCTGGATCGAGAGTGGCACGGACGGCCATCCGGTGATCGCTGTGGCGGGCGAGGCGTCCTTCGTGGCCCGGCGTGTGCGGGATCTGCTCAAGCGCGAGGCACGTCGCGACATCGACGACGCGGCCCGCCGTCACGCAGCAAGACTGGGCGTCAGCATCAAGAGGATCGCGATCAAGGATACGGTCAGCCGCTGGGGCTCCTGCGCCGCCGACGGCTCGCTGTCCTTCTCCTGGCGCATGATCCTGGCACCACCCTTCGTGCTGGATTATCTCGCCGCCCATGAAGTGGCGCACCGGGTGGAGATGAATCATTCCACCCGCTACTGGCGTGTGGTGGCCTCGATCTTTCCGGATTACGAGCGGGCCGAGGCGTGGCTGAAGCGGCACGGCGCGGAGCTTCACCGCTGGGGTTAGGCGACGGCTTCCTTGATGCGGCTATTCAATGTAGGATTGATCCTACATTGACGGAGACCCCATGCGCACATCAACCATGACATCCCGCGAATTCAACCAGCATGTCAGCCGGGCCAAGCGCGCGGCGAAGGACGGCCCGGTGATCATCACCGAGCGGGGCAAGCCGAGCTATGTCCTGATGCGGCATGAGGAGTTTGAGGCGAAGCCTGCCTTGCCCAAGCCTCCGCAGAATGCGTTGGAAGCTCTGACGGATCCGAATGCGTCTGAT
>JANNFV010000575.1:0-1961 GCA_031380285.1 Hyphomicrobiales bacterium
GGCCCGCGTCCAGCAGGCGCGTGCGCACCTGCTCGATGGGGTCGCGGGTTTCGCGCATCTTGTCGACTTCCTCGCGCTGGCGGTACTTCGCCGGATCGCTCATGGAGTGGCCGCGATAGCGGTAGGTCTGCATTTCAAGAATGTAGGGACCCTCACCTGTCCGGGCATGCTCCAGCGCACGCCGTGCGGCCTCGCGCACAGCATGGATATCCATGCCATCCACCTGCTCGCCAGGAATGTTGAAGGAAATGCCGCGCCGCGAGAAATCGGTTTGGGCGGAAGCCCGGTTGACCGACGTACCCAACGCATACCGGTTGTTCTCGATGATGAAAACGACCGGCAGCTTCCACAGCTCGGCCATGTTGAAGCTTTCATAGACCTGGCCCTGGTTGGCCGCGCCATCACCAAAATAGGCCATCGAGACCGTGCCGTCGTTGCGGTATTTGTTGGCGAAGGCGAGGCCTGCGCCCAGCGCCACCTGTGCGCCCACGATGCCGTGACCGCCGTAGAAGTTCTTCTCTTTCGAGAACATGTGCATGGAGCCGCCCTTGCCCTTGGAAAGGCCACCGCGCCGCCCGGTCAGTTCGGCCATGACGCCCTTGGGGTCCATGCCACAGGCCAGCATGTGGCCATGGTCGCGATAGCCCGTGATCACCTGATCGCCTGGCAGCGCCGCCATCTGCATGCCGACCACCACGGCTTCCTGGCCGATATAGAGATGGCAGAAGCCGCCGATGAGGCCCATGCCGTAGAGCTGGCCGGATTTTTCCTCGAAACGCCGGATCATCAGCATCTCGCGATAGGCGTGAAGCTCATCCTCCCGCGAAAAAGCCGCCGGAACATTCGCGGCGGCTTTGGTGGAACCAACGGATTTGGGCGCTGATTTCGCGGACGCCTTGGCGAGCGCCGCATTCGCTACTTTTCCGGTGTCGTGCAAGGCTGCCGCCATGTCGCTCTCCCTCAAACAATTTCTTGGCTCTTGAATGCACCTTATCCGTAGTTTCCTGCATGAGAAGTGGGCTTCGAAGCAAGCACTTCATGCAATAATCACATAGGTGCATTGCAACATATGCGTTTGCAGCGCAGCAAAATGCAGAATGCTACTGTTCAATTCTGCTGATGAATGGGGTTCAGGGCGCTTTGGGCAGGATGATGACGACATCATTCGGGTGAGCACCGTTCAGCAGCGCTCTGGCCCGTTCGTCCAGCAGGTCACGGTCGAGATTGTCAGCCCTGAGCAGCGCCACGCGGCGTTCCCAATCGGCCTTTTCGGTCCGCACGCCTTTCAGCTCCTGATCAAGTTGCGCGATCCGGATCTTGTAGGTGGCCTTGGCGTGCAAGCCGCGCTCGCCGTGATGGGCATGATAGGCGAAATAGCCGACAGCCGCACCCGACAGGGCGTAGAAGCCCAGGGCGAGCAGAACATTGCGGAGTCGCTTGCGCGTGATCATGCATCTGAAGAAAGCCCGATTCCAGTAAAGACGGGATTAATCGGACCGCTCGAACTGTCGCTATCGATCACGAAACCGCCGTCAACACGGCAGCAACCCGCCTGCCCTCTTCCAGCAGGACGGCGAAAGTGGTGCAGGCCGCTGCCGTGGTCATGGAATCGGCGCTGATTCCGGCATCCCGGAAGCGCCAGCGCAGCGGTTGCGGAATGGGTATCGGGATCATGCCCGCACCAATCAGCAGGATATCGATGGCGGCGGCCTCGGCGAAGACCTTGTCGTAGAGCGCATCGGCGTGCGCGAAAGGTTCGGCCATCTCGATGGCATGGATGCCGGAGGGCAGGACCAGGATCGAGCCCTTGTGGCTCATGCCACCGAAGCGAAAGCCCTCCTCGCCAAAACCGGTGATGGCGTGGCGTCCAGGCAGAAAGCCGTCATGCAGGCGTGGTGGAAGGCTCATGGTCTTTCTCCCCTTCTCCCCTTGCGGGAGAAGGTGCCCGCCACTTGGCGGGC
>JANNFV010000631.1:0-4482 GCA_031380285.1 Hyphomicrobiales bacterium
CTGCCGAGGGTTTGTACGCCCCTCGATTTTTGTCCGAAGACCCTCTACATTGTTGCTTGCGATCACGGGCCTTGAACCCGTTGCTCGAAAGGATCACGCCATGCGCCCCAGACCACAGGTCATGACCATCACCGATGCTGCGGCTGAGCGGGTCCGCACTGCCGTTGCCAATGCGGAAAAGCCGGTTGTGGGCCTGCGCGTCGGCGTCAAGAACGGCGGCTGTGCCGGCATGAGCTACACGGTCGAGTATGCCGAGGCAGTCAATCCGTTCGACGAGGTGATCGAGGACAAGGGCGTCAAGGTTCTGGTCGATCCCAAGGCGATCCTGTTCCTCCTGGGCTCCGAGATGGACCTGAAGACCGACAAGTTCGCCTCGACCTTCGTGTTTCGCAATCCGAACGAAACCTCGTCCTGCGGCTGCGGCGAGAGCGTCGCGATCACCCCCGCCAAGGCGTCACCGGAACACGCTGGCGCACACTGACCCTGCGATGGGCGCTGACGGCATCCGTGAGCTGTTCGAGCCGCCTGGCCCGATCCAGATCCGGTCAAGCCAAAATCTGCGCAACCAAAGTCAAAGCATTCCAGCACCGACTGAAATTCTTGTGCCCCGCAGGCTTGCATCGCCGCTGTGTTGCGTCTATCACCCGCACTCTTCCGCAGCGGCCACGCCGTCGGAACGAGGCGCCCGTAGCTCAGCTGGATAGAGCACCAGACTACGAATCTGGGGGTCAGAGGTTCGAATCCTTTCGGGCGCGCCACTTTCAAGCAATTGCAACCCTTTCAGTTCATGCGGCGATCAGTCACGGCGGTCCATCCTCGATGATCCGTCCGAGTTCATCCGCGAGGATGTCATAGACGGTTCGAACCCGCCGACTGGTGCGCAATTCCCTGTGGGACACCAGCCAGATCGGGACAGGCACGCCGGGCAGATCCGGAAGCAGGCGTTGCACACCGGACATCTTTTCCGCGATGTCCTGCAGCATCATGCAGACACCCAAACCGTGCCGGACGAGTTCCCACAGGACCACGGCATTGCTGGAGATGATCCTGAAGTGATCGGCTGGAATGACAATGCCCGCCGCCAGCAATTGTTCGGCAAACTCTTCAACCGGTTCGAAGCCCAGCATGGCAACCTTGCTCAGATCGCCGACTGATTGGGGTGTGCCGTTTTCAGCCAGCCAGGTTTCGGAAGCGTAAAAATGGGCTTTCACCTCACCGATGCGCCGGGCGATCAGGTCTGACTCATTGGGGCGTACATGACGGATCGCAATGTCCGCCTCGCGCCGCCGCAGGTCGCTCAAGGCGTTGGATGCGACGATCACCAGGGTGATTTGCGGGGCTTCACGGCGAATCCGCTCCACGATGCGCGGCAGCAGGTAGGCCGAGACAGCGTCGGTTGCCGAAATGCTGACTCGCCCTGTCACCTCCTGAGAGGTGCCTGCGGCGGCCAGTGCCATCGCTTCCGCTGCTGCAACCATAGCGCGGGCTGGCTCGAGAAGCCTGTGTCCGGCTTCGGTCAGGATCAGGCGCTTGCCGATCCGCTCGAACAGCGCGAGACCCATTTCCGCTTCAAGCGCCGCGACCTGGCGCGACAGGGTTGGCTGCGTGAGGTTGAGCCTGCGGGCGGCGGCAGACAGCGAACCCGCTTCAGCCGTGATGCTGAAGGCGCGGGCGAGATTCCAATCGAGATTGATCATGCAGATTCGTATATCGCATGTACCGTATCTCGCAATTCCAAATGATCAAGGGCGTGATAGGGAGGCGTCACCAAGGAGAACCGCATGTTGCAAGCCATTGATGATCAACGCTTCTGGAACCGGATTGCGCCAAGATATGCCCGGGACCAGATCATGGACATGGCGGGATTCGAGCGTTCGGTCGAGCGCACCCGCCAGCTGTTGAGACGCACCGACACCGTGCTGGAAATCGGCTGCGGCACAGGCACGACGGCGCTGATGCTTGCGCCCTTCGTGGGGCATGTGGTGGCGAGCGACGTCTCGGACGGGATGATCGCCATCGCGCGCGAGAAGGCAGCTGCGCAATCCTGCGTCAACGCCACATTCGCAATCGCTGCGGCTGGTCAAGCGCCTGGTCTCGATGAAAGTTACGATGCCGTCATCGCCTTCAATCTCCTGCATTTGCTGGCGGATCGACCAGCGACACTGGCGACCATCTTTCGCTTGCTGAAGCCTGGCGGCCTTTTCATCTCCAAGACGCCCTGCCTGTCCGAGATGAACCCACTGATCCGTCTGGCTGTTCCCGTCATGCGGATGCTGGGCAAGGCACCCTTCGTCTCGTTCTTTTCCGCCAATGATCTCGAATGCGAGATTGCCGACGCGGGTTTCACGATCATGGATCGGGAATATCACGGTTCGAAGGGGCGGGATGCGCGCGTTTTCATGGTTGTCCGCAAGCCGGCTGAAACAAGCCGTCCAAGGGTTTCGCGTTAGGCAAGCCAAAAAGCTTGCTACTCAAGCCCGTGAGGGCCGACAGACAGGCACTCAAATGGCCAGAACCATGCCATCGTACGCGGGCGTGATATGATCCGGCAGGGTGCTTGCGAGCGCCGCATAGTCCAGATCGCTGTGCAGGTTGGTCAGCACGGCACGGCGGGGTTTGATGCGGGCGATCCACTCCAGCGCCTGTTCCAGATGGAAATGGCTGGGATGCGGCTTGATGCGCAGCGCATCGATGATCCAGAGGTCCAGCCCTTGCAAGTCGTCGAGCGCTGCCTCGGGGATGGCACTGACATCCGGCGTGTAGGCCATCGCGCCGACCCGCAGGCCCAAGGCGTCGATGTTGCCATGCACCAGCCGGAACGGCTTGATCGGCAAGGCGCCCCCTGCCCCGGTGATCTCGAAGGCGCTTCCCGCCGCGATGCGTTGCTCGACGAGAATGGGCGGGTAGTCGCTCCCCTGGGGCGTGCGGAAGATGTAGTCGAAGCGCTGCAGCAACCCCTGTGCCGTCACCTCGTCCATGAACGCGTCGATGCGCTTGCGGTTGTGGATCACCAGCGGGCGCACATCGTCGATGCCGTGGCAATGATCGGCGTGCTCGTGGGTGTAGACGATGCCATCGAGATGCGTGACGCCCGCGTCGATCAACTGGTCGCGCAGATCGGGTGAGGTGTCGACCAGCACGCGGGTCGTGCCGCCCTCGCCTTCCTGCTCCAGCAGGACGGAACAGCGGCGACGGCGGTTTTTCGGATTGGACGGATCGCAATCGCCCCAGCCCTGCGCCACCCGGGGAACGCCGCCGGATGAGCCGCAACCCAGGATGGTGAGCCTGCGCGTCATGCCGCCAACCCCTGTCGTGGCAGGCGCGTGAACAACCGCTCGGCATTGGCTGTCGTGATGGCGGCGATTTCCTCCAGCGAAACGCCCTTCACTTCGGCGAGTATTGCCGCCGTATGCCGGGTGAAGGCCGGTTCGTTGCGCTTGCCGCGATGGGGCATCGGGGCCAAATAGGGCGCATCCGTCTCGACCAGCAGATGATCAAGCGGCGTCTCGCGCGCAATGGCCCGCAGTTCGTCCGATGCCTTGAAGGTGAGAATGCCGGACATCGAGAGAGAAAAGCCAAGCGCCAGGCCGCGCCGCGCCAGTTCCGGTCCCGATGAAAAGCAGTGCAGAACGGCGGGGAAGGCTCCTTTCGCAGTCTCTTCCTCCAGAATAGCAATCATGTCCTCATCGGCAGCACGGGCATGGATCACCAGGGGAAGTTGTGTGATGCGAGCCGCCTCGATGTGGGTGCGCAGGCCTTGCGCCTGAGCGGCGCGAGGGGCCTTGTCGTAATGGTAGTCAAGCCCGGCCTCGCCAATGCCGACGCATTTGGGATGATCAGCCAGTGCCACGAGATGATCCACCGTTACATCCAGTTCCTGATCGGCATAATGCGGATGCGTGCCGACCGTGAAGAACACGTTGTCATGGGTTTCCGCGATGGCGCGATAGGTTGCGGCGCGTGCGACATGCGTGGAGATCGTGATCATGCGCGTCACGCCGCTCGCCTGCGCTCGGGCCAGAACGCCGTCGATATCCGCCGCAAGGTCCGGAAAATCGAGGTGGCAGTGGGTGTCGATCAGCATGGTCTATGCTCAGGCGGAGGTCGGTGATTTGCTTTCTCCCGTTTGCGGGAGAAGAAATATCAGCCGGCCGGCTCCACATACCTCGGGAAAATCCCCTGCGGCTCCGGCAGCGGCGTCCCGCCGGCAAGCGCTCTCCCGGCGACGGCATCCGCCAGCATCCGCGCCCCCGCCGGAACCGCCAGCAGGTCGAGCAGCTTCTCCGCCGCAGTCGGTACGAACGGCAGGCAGCAGATGCCGACGATCCTCAGCAGTTCCGCCGTCACGTAGAGCACCGTGTCGCGCCGCGGCGGCTCGGTCTTGGCGAGCTTCCACGGCTCCTGCGCGGCGAAATAGCGGTTCGCCTCGCCCGTCACCGCCCAGATCGCGTTCAGCATCTCGTGCAGCGCATAGCTCTCGAT
>JANNFV010000434.1:0-5782 GCA_031380285.1 Hyphomicrobiales bacterium
GATGACCATCCCACACGCTTCATCAAGGGCGCGATGGCCCCCTCGAACGCCGCCTGCAATCCGTCCTCCGCGCCGAAGCGGCTGATGATGGCAATCTCGCCGCCCGGCTTCAGAACCCGCGCGATCTCGTCCAGCGCCAATTCCGGATCCGGCACCAGCGTGATGACGAAGGGGACCGACACGACGTCGAAACTCGCGTCAGGAAAGCCCAGGTTGCAGGCATCCATGGCGGTGACACCCTTGACATGGGTGAGGCCGAGATTGCGCACCTTCTCCTGCGCCTTGCGCAGCATCGGCACGGACAGATCGGACGCGATCACCTCCGTCTCGGGCCGGTAGTAGCGCAGCACCAGGCCCGTGCCCGCACCGATCTCGAGGATGGACTTGCCTGCCGCAGATGCTGCCTCCGCCACCCGGCGATGCGATCCTGCGAGCAGCCAGGAGTAGAGATAATCGTAGAACTTCGCCCACGTCTCATAGACGCGTTCCTGTTCCTTCAGGTCATACTGGATGGCCATGCGGCGGAAATCCTCGGGTTGGTCAGGCTGCGGCCATCGCCGCCATGGCGGGCTGCGGCGTGCGTTCGATCGTGCCGCCGCCAAGCACACGGGCATCTGCACCATCGTGATCATAGAGCACACAGGCCTGGCCTGGTGCCACGCCCTCCTCCGCCGCCAGCAGATCGACGACGATCTGATCGCCATCGCGCCGCAACACGCCGGAACGGGGGGCGCGGGTCGAGCGCACACGCGCCGCAACCTCGATGCCTGCGTCGGAAAGCTGGTCAAGCGGGCCATCGCCGATCCAGTTGACATCGCGCAGCACGACCCGACGCACGCTGAGTGCATCGCGCGGTCCCACGATGATGCGCTTCTGGCCCGCATCGATGCGCAGGACATAGAGCGGTTCGCCCGCCGCGATGCCCAATCCCTTGCGCTGCCCGATGGTATACCCGATCACACCCTCATGACGGCCCAGCACGCTGCCGTCGAGATGCACGATCTGCCCTGGCTCGGCTGCACCGGGCCTCAGCTTCTCGACCAGCTCCTGGTAGCGCCCGGCGGGCACGAAGCAGATATCCTGGCTGTCGGCCTTGTCTGCGATCTCGAGGCCGAAGCGATGGGCCAGCGCCCGCGTCTCCGCCTTGCTCTTCAGATGCCCCAGCGGAAAGCGCAGCAGATTCAACTGCGCTTGTGTGGTGGCATAGAGGAAATAGCTCTGGTCCCTGTCCGCATCGGCGGCGCGCAACAGGGTGCGGTTGCCATCCTCGCCCCGGCGGCTCTGCACATAGTGACCTGTCGCCAGCACATCGGCACCCAATTCCTGCGCCGTCGTCAGCAGATCGCGAAATTTGACCCTGCGGTTGCATTCCACGCAAGGGATGGGTGTCTCGCCCGCCACATAGCTGTCGACGAACCGGTCGATGACCTCCTGGCGAAAACGGGTTTCGTAATCGAGCACGTAATGCGGCACGCCGATCCGGTCTGCCACGGTCTTGGCGTCGTAGATATCCTGTCCCGCGCAGCAGGCACCCTTGCGATGGATCGCCGCGCCATGGTCATAGAGCTGCAGCGTCACGCCAACGACGTCGTAGCCCTGCTCCTTGAGCAGCGCGGCAACGACAGACGAATCGACCCCGCCCGACATGGCAACCACCACGCGGGTATCCTCGGGCCTTTTCGCGATATCGAGCGCATTGAGCATGATGACTGCTCAATAGCGGGTTTCACCCGATGGCGGAAGAGGCCGCCGCGCTGGGCAAAAATTTCCGCCTGCGGCAGCGCTTGCCGAGGGATCAGCGCAGGTGATGAAAGTTAAAGCATTGAATTTGATCATGTTTATACTTGGCCTTCTTCCTGCAAGCGTGGGTGTGATCTATTGGAGTAGCCGCGTATCATGCCAACCTCTGCCCTGATGACCGACCTGCTGCCGATGGGTGCCACCCGCACGCCCGTAGCCGCTCGCCGCCCGGAGCCAAAGACAGAAACACGCGACTTCGGCCGTGTGCTGGAGGACTCGCGCCAGAACGCCGGGCCGCGCCAGAACGCTGCCGACCTTCGCGGTCCAAGGGAGCGACAGGAGCCGAGGGCAAAATCTGCACCGGACAGGGGCGAGAACCCGTCCGGCTTGCGAAAGCAAGAAATGCGCGAAAAACCCAAGCACGCTGAAGCACCGGAGCAGGTTGCCAGACCTGCTCCTCGCGACAAGAATGACACCGATCACGACTGCGAATGTCAGCCTGCTGAAGCCCCGGTTGCCGCCGAAGCAAGCGCGACGGTGCCAACCGCAGAAACGCCCGTTACAACGGAAAACACTACGGTCGGCCCCTTGTCTGCCGAACTCATCACCGAGGTGAAGATCAGCACTGATCCGGCCTTGGCTCCCGAGGCTATCCCGGAGTCAAAGCCTGATGCACCGGCTGCTGTCATGGCCATGCCGACAGCGTCATCGCCGTCGCTTGAGCCGGCCACCGTCGTGCCACCCGTGATCGCTACCGCTGCCGCACAGCCAGGTGATGGACAGGCCGTCGCTGTCGGACCTTCGCTTGATGTCGGCGCGGTGGGCGGAACCGGAGCAAGCGCATCGGTCGCGCTGGTTTCCGCCGGAGCATCATCCATCAAGGCAATGGCGACATCGGCCGCTGCAACGCCTGTCACCGCGGAAGGCAAGGATGGCGCGATTGAGGCCAGTGGCGATGAACAGCAGGCTGCCAAGGGCGGCAATTCGAGCCAAGCCAAGGGCGACGGCAAGGCGGTCACCGCATCAGAACTCAGCGCCACAAGCATCATTGCGAGGGAATCTACAGCTGCGGCAGGCAAGGCGTCGGAGCCTGTTCCACAATCTCAAGGTGCCGCGCCGGTTTCCCAACCCGACATCACCACGCCGATGAAAGCCGCCGATCCGGCCCAGGCTTTGGCGCGTGCTGATGCGCCCGTGCCACTCCAGGCCGTGGCCGTGGAAATCGGCATGCGGGCCATGCGCGGCTCACGGGAATTCTCGATCCGTCTCGATCCGGAAGATCTGGGGCGCATCGACATCAAGCTCGAAATTTCCGAAGCCGGGCAGGTCCAGGCCAAGCTGGTGGTGGAGCGCGTGGAAACGCTGCATCTCCTGCAGCGCGACGCCAAGACGTTGGAGCGGGCCTTCGATCAGGCCGGTCTCAAGACCAACCCCGACGGCTTGCAGTTCTCGCTGCGCGATCCCGGCCAGCAAGGGCGTCAGACCGGACAGCAGGACCAGACACCAAAAGGCCAGTCCTTCGGCGCAACCGACAGAGATACCGGGTCAATCGACGAGATTGCCCCACGCACCATCCACTATCGCACCACCGCCTCTGGCGGTCTCGACATCCGGATCTGAGGAGGCCACCATGAGCACCGGCACATCCAGCCTGGGGAATGTCACCAGCAATTCCTCGGCCCTCAAGACGGCATCAAGCAAGAGCACGGCATCGAGCGGTGTGTTGTCCACGGCCGAAAAGGACCGCAAGACGATTGCCCAGAACTTCGATCAGTTCCTGTCGCTGCTGACCACGCAGCTCAAGAACCAGAGCCCGCTTGATCCGCTGGATGCCAACCAGTTCACCCAGCAGCTCGTGCAGTTCTCCAGCGTCGAGCAGCAGCTGAAGACGAACGATCTGCTGACGAAAATGGCGCAGAATGTTGGTGGCGGCGCGGCTTCGGGCAGCAAGCTGAACGCTGCAACTGCTGCATCGCTCATTGGCGCGCGTGTGTCCGTCGATGCCTCCAAGACCGGAGTGACGGAGGTTGCCAAGAACTCTTATGAAGCGAAATGGCCCGTGACGGTCGCAAGCAACTACGGCAACTATCAGGTCAGCATCACGGATGCGAACGGCGCTGAGATCTATCGCGCACCATGGTCGCCTGCCGGAACCGGCGAACAAACCTTCACCTGGACCGGCACGATCACCAATCCCGGTGCCACCTTCGATCCCAATGGGCAATACACGATCCAGGTCTCGGGAGAACTCAACGGCAGCAATGGCCAGACGAGAAGCCTGATGAAGACCGAAACCAGCGGCACGGTCTCGTCGGTCGATCTCTCGGGCAGTGAAGAGATGGTGCAGTTCGGCGACTACGCGGTTCCGCTGAGCCGCATCAAGAAAGTCTCGCGCCCGACTGCATGACGACAACCGCGGCGCGAAAGCTTTTGCAGCCTACAGCCGCAAGCCCTTGGCAAGCGCGTTCTGGAGCAGGTTGAGCTGCTGCGCCACGGGGTTGCTGTCCGGCATGACGTCCGCCGCCATGTCGTCGGCGCGCAGCAGTTCATCCAGCTTGATGATCCGCCCCTGCAGGCGGATTGAATGCTGGATCAGTTCATTGAGCTTGGCGGGCAGCAAAGCCAGCATTTCGGGCGCACTGATCGTCTCGGAGGGCTGCAACCGCACCTTGCGGTGTTCTGTCTCGGCTTCCATGCGGGTCAGTTCGCCTTCGTTGACCGCTCGCTGGAGCAGCAACCACGACGTGATCTGCATCAGGCGCGTCGTCAACCGCATGCTTTCGCTGGCATAGGCCAGGGCCGCACCGCGCTGCAATTCGCGTGAATCCTTGCGCCCCTCTCCATCGAGATACGACGCCGTTGCCTCGACCAGTGCCATGCCTTCAGAGAAAAGGGCCTTGAAACCCTCGGATGCCACCATCTTTTCCGCGAAGGAAATGGCGAAAGGCTTGGTTTCGACGCTCTGGACCGCCTGCTCATTCATGGTACGCAACCTCTGTTAACACCTGTTAAACATCAACTAACGAGAGATTAACAGAGACAGCCCGGCAGCGCCCGCTTTACCGATGCTTAACCTTAATGCGCCGCCCCGAACGACTGCGGACCCCTCGGTCGTTTTCCCATCTTTCGCTCCCCTCGACGAAGGGAGCACTTGATCTCAGCCCAGACAGTTGCATATGCACCAGACAAGAGTTCAATATCGCCGGAGGCGTGATGATGGTTCATACCATCGCACGGGCGTTTGGATGACAGGGAGGGTGGCCGATCAGGCCGCCAGTTGCATTTGGTAGCACGCGTTGACGTGGGCGGAGACACATTCGGCAAACTTCTGGCCGAGAACGCCCGCGTGCGTGGCTCGCGTCCTGCCATGCGGTTCAAGGACAATGGCATCTGGGCCAGTTGGACCTGGGCAGAAGTCAACACCGAAGCGCGGGGCCTGGCCGCTGGCTTGCAGGCGCTCGGCCTGAAGCGCGGCGACAAGATCGCCATCGTCGGCGGCAATCGCCCCAAGCTCTATTGGTCGATGATGGCCGCGCAAATCCTGGGGGCCATCCCCGTGCCGGTCTATGCCGATGCCATCGCCGACGAACTCGCCTATGTGCTGGACAACGCCGAAGTCACCTTCGCAGCCGTCCAGGACCAGGAGCAGGTCGACAAGATCATTTCGGTCGCGGATCGCGTGCCGCGGCTGCAGACCATCGTCTATGATTTCGACCGCGGGCTGGAAGACTACGACCACTCCAAGCTGCACCACATCGATGCGATCATCGCCACCGGAAAGGCCGTGTTGGGCGAGCCTGCGGCGACAGCGGCGCTCGATGCCGAGATTGCAGCTGGCAAAGGCGATGATGTCTCCATCATCCTCTACACATCGGGCACCACGGGGCGCTCCAAGGGTGTGATGCTGTCCGCCTCGGGCTGCATCAATGCCGCCATCGATACCGTGACCTTCGACAAGCTCAACGACACGGACTCGGTGCTGGCTTATTTGCCGCTGGCCTGGGTGGGTGATCACTACCTCAATTATGCGCAAGCCCTGGTC
>JANNFV010000672.1:0-2499 GCA_031380285.1 Hyphomicrobiales bacterium
GATCAACCTGATGGTTGGCGAGGCAGCCAACGGCGTCACCGTCAACCTGGCAACCGGCTTTGCCTCGGATGGATATGGCGGCACGGATCGCCTGATCAGCATCGAGAATGTCATCGGCAGCCTCGGCGCAGACTCGATCACAGGCAGTGACGGCAACAACGCGCTCTCCGGCGGCGACGGCAACGACACCATCGTGTCTCACACCGGAACAGACGTGATCACCGGCGGCATCGGCACGGATCTCTATGTCACCGGGCTGGGCCTGGCAGCGCTCAACGTCTCGGGCAGTGCGGGCTCCTATGTCTTCACGTCTGTGCTCGACGGGCAGACCCAGACCGTGAACGAGATGGAGAGCTATTCATTCGCCGGAGGCGTGGCGACGGCGACACCTGTCAACATCATGTTCAACGTGGTGGGCGGCGCGACCTCAGGCGACAATATCATCGTCTCGGCAGGGCTGGATGACCTGGTGGACGGCCTTGGGGGCAACGACACGATCTACACGCTGGGCGGCAATGACCGGGTCTTCGGCGGTATCGGCAATGACATCATCGTGCTCGGTGCAGGCGACGATGCTGGCATGGGCGGTGACGGCGACGATTATGTGCTGGGCGAGGATGGCAACGACGCTCTCGCTGGCGGCATTGGCAACGATGTCATGCTGGCAGGCAACGGCGACGACATCGTTTTGGGCGATGACGGCAGCGACTATCTCTACGGCGGCGCGGGGAACAACTTCCTCAGCGGCGGCGCTGGCCTCGATATCTTCATCTCCGAGGGCAGCAACGATACGATGATCGGAGGAGCCGGCCCGGGCTACTTCTATCGCGGACTGGCGGGCACCTCGGTCACCACAGGTGGCATTGATGCCGATATCTTCGTGGGCGGTGCCTTTGCCTCCAACGACACCTTTGATGGTGGCGGCGGCAACGACTATGCGCTGGGCGGAATGGGCAACGACGAGCTGATCGGCGGCGATGGCAACGACATCCTGATCAGCGAGGATGGCAACGACACGCTCGATGGCGGCGCTGGCTTCAACTACATCTATACCGATGGCTCCGGCAGCGACCTCGTGCGGGTCAACGGCAGCGTTGGCGGTGACCAGCTGTTGCTGTTCTTCGAGGCAGGCGGCAGCAACGATGTTGTGCAGATCAGCGGCAGCAGCATGACAAGCTTCGCCGATTACCAGGCGCTGGCTGCTAACCTCGGCACAGTGATCAATGGCAACCTGTTGCAGAACACAGGGGGTGGTGCGATCCTGACACTGAACCTGGGCCAGTCCTATCAGACCAACATCTGGTTCCTCGGCACGTTGGCGGGCGGGCTCAGTGCGACAGACTTCACCTTCGGGTGAAGAACCGAGGCCCAGGGGGTGTCTGCGCTGGACAGGAATTGTCGATCACTGTAGGGGACGAGCCACGCGTCAAAGGCAGAGAGACACCATGGTTCTCCCCCGAATCCCGTCAGCGGTTGCACGTTTTGGCAGGATTGCATGTCTGTTCCTTGCGGTTCTTGCCGGACTGCTTGCGCCATCGGGAGCGGCTGCGCAGACGCGGGCTCCTGACTATCTTGAGATCAAGTCGACGGACCGTGTCTTCTGGAAGGGGCGGGCCGGGGATACGTTCCTGATCATCAATGTCTTTGCCAGCCAGCCGCGGCTGAGCGTGCTTCAGTCGACCCAGCAGAATGACCTTCTGATCAAGACGGCCCTGCGGGAAGGGGCCTTGCAGCTCGAAAGGCCGGAAGCCAGCACGCTGACCAGCCTGAACGTGCTCTTCGTCAGCATGAAGGACATGTCGGAATATGGCGGGTCCAACAACAACTGGACGCAGGTCGGTACCGCCACGCTCGTCAGGACTGGCAGCAAGGTCGAACTGACGGACATCAAGCTGGCAGGGACATTGCCATCGCCCCTGCCCACCGCGGCCTTTCCCTACAAGGAAGCCAGCGCGACCATGACAGCCGCGAGCATCCGTTTCAGGATGCCCAGGAAACTTTACCTTGTGGTGGGCGAGCCCCAGACTTTCTTCTACGAGAACCTCGTGGTGTCCAGGGACATCGAGGATTTCGTCTACACGCCCAGCGGAAATTCCATCGCCATGGCGACCTATGGCAGGCGGGGACTGACATTCACGGCACAGGCCGCGCATGTCGGCGAGCATGACCTGTTGGTCAAGGTTGCCGACTGGGATGGCAAGACGATCGCGGAGGGTGCAACGAAAGTGGTTGTCACGCCTGCAACCATGCGCTGGCAGCCTTCAGCCAGCGAGCCCGTCCGCATCCTCATGGTGGGGCACAGCCTGCCATCGATGTATTATCCGGCCTATATCGCGGATCACCTGGCTGCTCCGGGCAATCCCGAGGTCGCCTTCGTCGGCGGCATCAAGTACTGGTACGGGAAACTGGCGGATTTCCGCAACAACCCCAACACCGATGCGATGTTTCACCAGGCCAGCCCTGGCTACAGCGTGAGCACGGTGCTCAACCTCTACACGG
>JANNFV010000707.1:0-15216 GCA_031380285.1 Hyphomicrobiales bacterium
CCTGGTTCTCGAGCCGGGTCCTCGCCTGCAGTTCAGTGAAGCTGTTGGCACCAGCAGCCGGTGCGGCGGTGACAGGCGCTGCGCCCGAGGGAGCGGGCAAGGTCACTGCCGGGTTGGAGGGAGCATTGGGGTTGGCAGGAACCTGCTGGGCCACGGCTGCGCCGATCATGGCTGCGCCAATCACCAGCGACAGAACATACGTGTTCGACATGACGTTTCTCCTCAAGCGTGTAACCCGTCCGAATTGGCATCGATCGCGGTTTGGGCGCTGTGAGATAAACGTCTCTCTCCGGTTTATGTTCCCTGCGACCAACCAGCATCTGAATGCCTTCGCCTGCGCATCAGGTCGCGACGGGCCGATGGTCTGATTCCAACTCTTGGCCTTCGCGATGGTGTTTCTGGAAGTGCATTCGCCCGGGTGTGCCAGGAGACAACTGCATCAGCGCCCGACCGTATCTCGGGCTCACACTGCGGTGAGCCCCATGGCATTTCACGCTGCTGGCCTTGGCCGATCAATCGCTACGTCATCGTACCAGGGCTCTCGATGCCCCGCGATCATCTGGCCGATCAGTCGGGACGCGAGATAGCTGAAGGTGATCCCATTCCCGCCATAGCCATAGGCTGCATGGATGCGGGGAAAGCCTGGCACCTCGCCGATCAACGGAAGACCATCCTCAGTCTCACCAAAAGCCCCGGACCAGACAAAATCCGCGGTCGCATTGGCGGTCGGGTACAGCGCCTGCAGCTTGTTCAGGATGATCGCGGATTTTGCCGGCATCAGTGCATCCCGGGCTTCCGGGTCAACAATGGTGTCATCATCCTCTCCTCCGATGACGATGCGGTTATCCGCCGTGGTGCGTGCATAGAGATAGTCGTCCGATGCTTCCCAGATCAGCACGCCATCCCGCCACAATGCGTCCGGCTTTTGGGGCGGTGTGGCGATCGCCCAACTGGACGCTGTCTTGTGCAGATCTGTCTTGACGAAATCGGGCATGACATAGCCCGTTGCGAGCACCACGCGGCTGGCTTCGATTTCATAACCGTTGTCGATCCCGACAATGACGCTTCTGCCCTTGCTGTCATAAGTGACGGCATCGGCATCAAAGACGCTGGCGCCGTTTGCCACGGCAGCAGCAATGAGGGCATGGGACAGAAGCAACGGGTCAGCGTCGGCCGACCCCGGCGACAGGATCGCAGCTTCGCGGTCAAATCCAAATTCGCGGACGAGCGTTGTGTGGTCGAGGTAAGCGCCGGGCAATCCAGCGCGCTGGCGCAAAGTGTGCTCTGCCAGCAGTTCGCGAGCGCCGGTGCCTTGCCCCGCCAGATAAAGCGAATTGCGGTCCCGGAACGCACAACTCAGTCCCAGATCACGCACCAGCGACTTCAGCCCTGTGACCGCTTGCAGACTGTGATTATAGATGTTGGCGGCCCGCTCGAAGCCATAAAATCCCGTGAGTTCCGAAAGCGGACAATCGATTTCCCATTGCAGCATCGCGGTGCTTGCCGCCGTGCTGCCAAAGCCCGGACGCTCGCGGTCGATGATGCAGACCTTGTGCCCAAGGGTGGTGAGATGCTCCGCCATCAATGACCCGGTGATGCCTGCCCCCACCACCAGAATATCGCAGCGCATGCTCTGCTCGATCGACTTGCGCAGGGGGCGAACATAGCCCGCGCGCCACGGTGGTGAACCGCCTCGCAATTCACTCTGTACCGTCGTCTGGGAGTCGAAAATGATATCTGACATGGTGTTTCCGGATCAGAAAAAAGACCCCGGAGAATTGCTTCGCCGGGGCCAGTCTGGGGGGAAGAGCAGGGACGTTGTCAGGCGGCCTTGGCCAGAGCTGAGGGGTTGACTGCGCCCGCCAGTTTGGAAAGGGCCTGATCGGTTTTGGTCTCTTCGTCGAGTGTTGCGCCAAGAAGTGCCGCCGCCTCCTTCATGCCCAGTTGCAAGGCCCAGGCGCGCAAGGTGCCGTAGCGCGCCATTTCGTAATGCTCGACCGCCTGTGCGGAGGCGACAAGGCCTGCATCAAGCGCCGGACTGTCGGCATAGTCTTCCATGACCGCCTTGCCCTCTTCGAGAATTCCAAGAATGGCATCGCAGGTCTTGCCGCGGGGAGGTTTGCCCGCCAGTTCGAAGACGTCAGACAGGCGCTCGATCTGCCCTTCGGTTTCGCTCTTGTGGGCCATGAACGCGGCCTGCAATTCGGGTGAATGGGCAACCTTCGCCATCTTGGGAAGGGCTTTCACGATCTGCTTTTCAGCATAGTAAACGTCCTTGAGCATATCGTGGAACATGTCTTCGAGTGTCTTGGTTTCGGTTGGCATGGTGTGATCCTGGGTACGGGTGGGGGTCTGGGGTCAACGATCAGACGGAAAGAAGGTTCCCGATGACTGGCATCTGGTGATCGAAAGGCAGTGCGGGGTGCACGAAACTCCGCGCGTCTGGCTCAGGCTTTGATGGATAACATCGGGGAGCAGAAGGGGGGCCGTCAGGCACCCTTGAGGCCGCCTGGGTTGCAGGCGCGATCCTCAAGGGTGCTCGACGGCCGGGGTGACTCAGTTGCTGGCGCCACCATAGTCGACGACATGTGCGCTCATGCGGGCTTCGCAGGCTGCGATGTCCTTGCTGGTCATCATCTGACGCATGGATGAGGCGGACTTCATCGCGGCATCGCGCTTGGCAACGTCGGTCAACGCGGCAGCGCCCTTCTCGAGAGCGGAAATCTGCGCCTCGTCGCAGACCATCTTCTTGGCCTGGGCATTGGCACCACCGATGAGAACGCCGGACGTGAACAACGATGCGATAACGAGAGATTTGATCATTGGAAAGTTTCCTGAAGCTTCGCAGGCAGGATTGCCAATGAGATAACCTGCATAGGGGGAAAAGGTTCCAGTCGCAGCCTTCGGCTGAGGCGAAGGGCGTGTGGTGTTGCGACAAGATTTTTTGATGTCGGACAGTTATCCTTGCGCTCCGACTTGAAGAATTTGCGACGCGGGAATGGTGACAGACCACCTGACGCCATCCGGTTCAAACGCAAGGGATGCCTCTCCGGAGAGTGCCGCCTTGACCAGCCGGTTCATGACCGTATGGCCAAAGCCCTTCCGCGTCGGCTTGCTGACGGGTGGTCCACCCAACTCCTTCCAGACAAGGGAGAAGACTTTCTCTTCGCCTGTGCCCTCGCTCACCCACCAGCCCAATGCAATATGGCCTCCGGGTACGGACAATGCGCCATATTTTGCCGCGTTGGTTGAAAGCTCATGCAATGCGAGCCCCAGGTTCTGAGCCGCCTCCGGCAGGAGGGCTACATCATCGCCCACGAGCTTGAGGCGGTCGCCGTTTTCTCCCACCACGGATGAGGTCTGCACCCGCACCAGTTCAAGCATGGATGCGCTGCTCCAGTTCTTCTTGATCAGCAGATCAAGCGACCCTGCGACGGCCGTGATGCGTTGCGCAAAGGCTTCGCTGAAAATCTCGACGGATGTTGCATCACGCGCTGTCTGCCGTGCAATGGCCTGGACGACGGCGAGGATGTTTTTTGTCCTGTGGGTCAGTTCGCCCATCAGAAAGCGGATTTGCTCTTCCCGCCTTTTTCGCTCCGTGATGTCTCGCGTCGTCCCCAGAAGGATCGTGGCGGGCAGAACGCCTCCCAGCGTCCGGCCGCGCGCGGCCAGCCATCGTTCCTCGCCATCGCTGGCCCGGATGATGCGGAAGTCGGCTTCGAAAAGGCCGGTGCTGTCGGCGTGCTGCAACCGGGCGATCTGCGTGGTGAAGTGATGGCGATCCCTTGCATCGATCATCTCCGCAATCGCTTCGAGTGAAGGCGCATTTGGCCCGGTCATCCCCCACAGGCCGAACATCCGCTCATCCCAGGTGTTCTCGCCCGTGAGAAGGTTCTTTTCCCAGGTCCCGGTTTGCCCGGCATCGAGGGCCAGGGAGAGATGTTCCGCGGTTCGCTCCAGACGCAACTGGATTGCCCGCTCTTCCGTGATGTCAATGTGAACGCCGACCCACTCGACAAGGCTTCTATCGGTGTCCAGGACCGGAATGGCACGGATTGAGCACAGCCGCCATTCTCCATCGTGACGGCGCAGCCTGTGCTCGAAATGGAAGGGGCGCGTCTCTTCAACGGCATTTTGCCAGGCGAGGAGTGTGGGCTGGGCATCATCGGGGTGCACGGCTGTGGCCCAACCATACCCCCTGTACTCATCGGGAGTCTGGCCCGTAAACTCACCCCAGGCCTGCTGCTCGCCCTCCATTTCGCCCGCAGCATTGTTGGTCCACAATATACCCCGAACCGCCGTGACGGCGGCCTTGAAACGCTGTTCGCTCTGACGCAGACGCTGTTTGGTTGACAATATCATGCTTCGTGCCTGGGCGAACGAGACGGATGTCGCCTGTGTCTTCGTCATAGGATGGTGCAAGCCTACGGCATTTCATGAAAAAATTATATAGATTTGCTCTGCTCCCCAAATATGGACATGGCCCTGCAGGTGAGCAACTGCCTCCAGTTCTGATTGGAATGAACAGGAGATTTGAAATGCGGTTTCGGAAAAAATTGGAAACTGAAGATGAGTACAACCTACAAGATTATCTTTTTCTATTTTTTCCCGCCGATGCGGTCTGGTAATCTGTTGATCGCCTCGTCGGCCCCCTGATCTGTGCCCAGAACGCCTTCACGAAGTACCTTGCTTGCAGCATCATTCTTATCAGCAGGATTGGTCGGAATTGCAGCGGTTGCCAGGGTCGCCTCGAGACCTACATCGTCAGGCTTCTTGCCGCCATGCACTGCAGCCGCCGCAAAAGTCGCCAAGGCCTCGGGCTGGGCTTTTTGAGATTGTTTTGGTTCCGTCACGGCATCCTCCACCGGCTCGCTCACATGCACTGCCAGCATGCTAACGCCTGATGAGCAGGTTTGTTCCTGAGACCATTGCGCGTCTAGGTTGTGTGGACAAAGTGGTTGGAGCCGCTATCCTCGCTTCAGAAAAAATCGAACCATCTCCCGTGAGGCGTCTGGCCCTTTGGCATCCGCATATGATCCAGAGACATTCCCACCTGACCAGGCATGGCCTGCGCCATCGATCACCCAGCTCTCGACCAGTACCCGTCCGCTCTTTTGTGAAATCACGGTCTGCGTCACATGCCGCCCGTTGCACGATCCCGACGTCTTGGCAGTGGATAGATCAGCGGTCGGCTGATACGCCATTTCCTGAATACGCAGCGCGTTCGAGGGATGGATCGTCCGGTCAGCGCTGCCATGGAAGATGATGGTTCGCACGGGGTGCCGAGTGTCGTCCGGCGGCTGTGGCTTTCCAAACAGGTTCGCGCCCTTCCTGCCACGCATGACAGCAAGTGCGGACATGACATTGCCAGCAGACTGGTAGGCCAAACCGGAATGGACGCCGACAGCGCGGAACAGGTCAGGATAGGTCTTGCCCATGATGACAGACATTGCCGCGCCAGCGGACAGACCTGCAACGAAGACCTGCTCTTGATCGACATTGAACTGCTTGATCAGCTTGCGCGTCAGTCCGGCGATGATGGCAGGCTCGCCTGCATTGCGGAGCTGATGCTCTCCCTCAAACCAGTTCCAGCAGGATGACGCATTGCTGACACGGGTCTGTGCGGGATAGGCGATCAGCAGACCATGCAATTCGGCGAGGGCGTTCATATTGGTGCCGAGTGCAAAATCATCGGGTTCCTGCGTGCAGCCATGCAGCATGACAATCAGGCCTTTTGGCTTTTCCGATGACGACGCTGGCACGTAGAGTTTGAAATCCCTGCTTCCAGCGCCACAACTAAAGGATTGCGACGTGTAGCTGGCACCTTGAGGGACCGAAATGTCGGGAATTTTGTTGACTATACCCGATGATGCGAGCGGAATTCGCGCCATCGAGGTTGGCAAAACAGTGGCGTAGCGCAGTGTTTCCAGAACCTTGCCCAGCGGCTGCCGCAAGCGCTTTGGAACGGTTGAATGGCCCCCGGCTTTTTTGGGCAACCTGCCTGCCCTTGGCTTCTTTTGCTTCTTATCACGTGCTTCCGTCACCGGCACTGCCGGGATGCCATCCGAAATCTTATGCCCGGACGCAGGACGTACGGAAGCCGTCTTGTTGCGAAAGCGGCTGCTGACACCTGCCAGCACACCAGTCGCGAGGGTCCGCTGGATGATCCGGGTTGCACCCAAGACGTTGAATGAACGCGTCGCCCTGGCTGCCCGACGCATGGCGGCGGCGAATGTGTTGGCCATTTGTGATTCCTTGCTGCCGGGAGATTATGCGGAAACGGCGTGGGATGCGCCACTTCGGGTGATATCTGGCCTGGCACAATCCAAACAGTCCTGGATTTGATCGTTGCCATGACGAGTATTGGGCTGAGGACATGACGTCAGGTCCACATGCGGGCTCATAACGTCTTTCTCGTGACGTTGTTCCCTCATCGGTGCTCCGTCCGAGAGATCGGGTCTGTCAATGGCGGCGTCTAAAGCATGACGTTTTTTGACGGAAACAATGGCACGTCGTCTTGGTCGGGCTTGACCCGTCCATCCACGTCTTCCTGCGGCCCATAAACGTGGATGGCCGCGTCAAGCGCGGCCATGACGTGTTTCCGTCGAGAAACGACGTGCTCTAGCGAGGGATGGCAGGAACCGCATGTGCATCGATCCCCGATGCATTTGACACTCCTCCGTTCACGTTCGGAACAAATCCGCGGGGTGAGCGTTGTTGATGGATACGGGTCATGCCGTGGCCGGGGCAGTCGCTGCCTGCCGACACAACCCCGCCGCAAGGGAGAAGGTGAACCAGATGAGCAAGGAACAGAAGCGCGGCAATCGCGAAGTCAAGAAGCCCAAATCAGTCAAGAAGATCGAACCGCCAGCGGTGTCCACCTCTTTGATCAAGACGGCGGTCACGTCCTCCGACCAGCCCAAAAAGAAACGCTGAGGCCAACACCATGGCAATCCGCAGGACCGAAACGACCGTTACTTTCCGCCACCCGTTCACGATGCCATCGGTCGAGGGTCGCCTGCCTGCGGGCACGTACCGTGTGGTGACCGACGATGATGAAGTCGCCATCAGCCCATTTGCTGTCACCACGAGGATGGCAACGCACCTGCACACGCCAGCCCTTTCCCTCAAGCCCGCTGCTGGCAACGTGTTCACCATTCCCGCCACAGAACTCCAAGCGGCCATCGAAGAGGATCGTCAGTTCGAAACCAGCCCTCTGTCACAAGAACCGGAGACCAGGCCTTGAAACAGCTCAGCCGCATTGCATTCATCGGAAATTCGCTGCCGCGGCGCTGCGGCATTGCGACATTCACTGCGGATCTGCACAATGCTGTGAAGGGCTGCAGGCCGGATATCCTGTCGGGCATCATCGCGATGAATGACAGCGGTTCACACTATTCCTACCCCTCATCCGTCCTCCTCACTGTGAATGACATGACGGTGAAGGAATACGTCGATGCAGCCGCATTCCTCAACAGCCAGCATTTTGACGTTGTGTCGCTTCAGCATGAGTTCGGCATTTTTGGAGGAGAGGCGGGCGAGCATATCATTGCTTTGCTGTCGCGCCTGAAAATGCCGGTCGTCACGACATTTCACACGGTTCTGGCCCGCCCTAAAAGCGCGCAGCGCGCCGTCATGGGCCGGATCATTGCGCTGTCATCGAAGGTTGTCGTGATGGCCGAAAAGGGGCGCGAGCTGCTGCTCACCGTCTATGGCGTGCCTTTGGAAAAGATCGAAGTCATTCCCCATGGCATCCCTGACGCCGCCTTTGCCGAGCCGGACCAGGCCAAGGCTGAACTGGGGTTCGCCGGACAGCCGGTCATCCTGACCTTCGGGCTTCTCTCCCCCAACAAGGGGATCGAGGTCATGATCGATGCCATGTCCCATATCCTCGAGAAAAGCCCTGACGCGGTTTATGTTGTGTTGGGAGCCACGCACCCCAATCTTGTCCGGGAGCAGGGGGAAGAATATCGGGCCAGCCTGCAGGATCGCGCCAGAGAGCTTGGGATCAATGAGCACGTGGTGTTTCTCGATCAATTCGTGGATCAGGCGACGCTGCTCAAATTCATCTCGATGTGTGATGTCTACGTCACGCCCTATCTGACGGAAGCGCAGATGACCTCCGGCACCCTTGCCTACAGCTACGGTCTTGGCAAAGCAGTGGTGTCGACGCCTTACTGGCACGCGCAGGAACTTCTGGCCGATGGCCGGGGTCTGCTTGTTCCCTTCGGCGATGTCGATGCCATCGGGCAGGAGGTGGCGGATCTGCTGACCGACGATACGCGGCGCAACGCCATGCGCCGCAGGGCCTACGCCAGCAGCCGATCAATGACCTGGGCGATGACCGCCGAGCGGTATCTCGCCGTGTTTCAAAGCGTCCGGCAAAGGCAGCATCTCAAGCTTGTCGCCAGCCGCGATCCCAAGGATGACGTCATGGCCAACAACAATCCGCCTGAAATCCAGACCGGACATTTCCTGTCGATGTGCGACGACACCGGGTTGTTCCAGCATGCGATCCACGCAGTGCCAGATCGGGTCCACGGCTATTGCGTGGATGACAATGCCCGCGCCCTCCTCGTGGCCTGCACGCTCAACACGTCACCCGATGCGAGGCTGTCGCAGACATTGACCTCCCGCTTCGCGGCCTTCATCCAGCACGCCTGGAACCCGGACAGAAGCCGCTTCCGGAACTTCATGAGCTTTGACAGGCGGTGGCTTGAGGAGAGTGGCTCTGAAGACAGCCACGGGCGAACGCTCTGGGCCCTTGGCGTCTGCGCGGCACGGGACACGGACCCGGCGCGGCGGGAATGGGCTGCTATTCTGTTCGAGAAGGCGCTGCCAATCGTGGAACGGTTCAGGTCGCCGCGCGCATGGGCCTTCACGTTGCTTGGGCTGGGCGCAATCACCGCGGCAGGGACAGCGCATCCCGATATGCAACGCATGCAAAGACTTCTCGCCACCTGGCTTCAGACCATCTTTACCGCGGTCGAAACGCCTGACTGGGTGTGGTTCGAGGAAGGACTGTCCTATGACAACGCCCGTCTGTGCCAGGCGATGATCGTGACAGGCCTCGCCCTCAAGGATGACACCTACGTCGAAACCGGTCTCAGGAGCCTGCGCTGGCTGACGACCATGCAGACCTCTCCAGCCGGGAATTTTCGTCCCGTGGGATCGAAGAGTTTCGGCGATCTGCGACAATGGCCAAATCCCTTCGACCAGCAACCGCTGGAAGCTGCGGCCACGATTTCGGCTTGTGCGGCAGCATTCCAGGCGGATGCCGAACCCCAATGGGATGCCGAGGCGATGCGCGCCTTCAACTGGTTCATGGGGAAGAACGATCTGGGCCTGTCTCTGGTCGATGTCGCAAATGGCAGTTGCTGCGACGGCCTCCATCCGGACCGCAGAAACGAGAACCGCGGCGGTGAATCTGTGGTATCCTACCTCCTGGCGCTCTTCGAGGTCCGGCAGATTGCATTGCGCGGAGACGCCAGGCTCAAAGACATCCGGCTGCCGGCCTACAGCATTTAGGGCGGTTAGACCATTTCGCGTCGAGGTTCAGTGTCCCAAATCCAGTTCTTCAACCGCCAGGCGCTCTATCTGCGCCCGGATTCCGCGCGTGTCGTGGTGCGTCCGTTCAAGCCGGCGACAGAACCGCGCGATCTCAACCCGACGGACAAGACGCGGGCGAACCATATCGTTGACCGCGTTCTGGCGCTTGATCCTGCCACGGCGGCCAATATCCTGACCGAGGTGCTGGAGAATTTTCAGGGTCGGCATCGCAATCTGCTCCAGCGGTTTGAAATGCGCGCTGTCGAGATGGAACAGGCTCTTGCCAGTCACAGTCCTTTTACAAAGTTGCAACGCCAGCTTATCGGTTCGTATTTCCTGCATGAATACTCCTTCGAGTCCGCAGCACTGTTCAATCCCAGCATCGTTGCACACCCAGACCAGTCCGGGGCACCCGAAGGTGGATTGCGGTTCATCATCAGCCTTCGCGCCGTGGGCGAGGGCCATGTCTCATCCCTGACATTCCGGGCGGGATCGATTGCAGCCGATGGCAATGTCAGCATCGATCCCACGGTGCGACTGGCCTCCATCCCGATCCGGGAGGTCCGCACCGAGGGCCCGCGTGGAGAGGATGTCGAGGTCAGTTTCGCGCCCAACGAGGACATCAGCGAACGGGTCATTTTCCCGATCACGGAATCACAATCGAACGGCATCGAGGATGCCAGGTTCGTGGAGTTCCACGAAGGCGAAACAAAAGTGTTCTACGCCACCTACACCGCCTATAGCGGTCGGGCGATCCGCTCCGAGCTGATCGAGACGCGCGACTTCGTTTCGTTCCGGATGACGCCGCTTGCGGGCTCTGCTGCGCGCAACAAGGGCATGGCCCTGTTCCCCCGCAAGATTGATGGCCGCTACGCCATGATCGCCCGGCAGGACAATGAAAATCTCTACCTGCTCTACTCAGACGACCTCTACACCTGGGAGGGCGGAGAGCCTGTCCTGAAGCCCCACTTCCCGTGGGAGTTCGTCCAGATCGGCAACTGCGGCTCTCCGATCGAACTGGATGAGGGCTGGCTGTTGCTCACCCACGGCGTGGGCGCCGTGCGGAAATATTCCATCGGTGCCGTCCTGCTGGACAAGAATGACCCGTCGAAGGTGATCGGGCGCTCACGCGAGCCTCTTGTCCGCCCCGAGCCATCAGAGCGGGAGGGCTATGTGCCCAACGTGGTCTACACATGCGGTGCCATCCGCTTCAAGGATCGCATCGTCCTGCCCTATGCGATCTCCGATACGTTCTCGAATTTTGCAACGATCAAGATCGAGGCCTTGCTGAGCATCCTGGAGAAGCCGTAGGCTTGGCCGATCTGCTCAATTCAGCCAGCTCACCACGCGCCATCCGGCTGCCGCCACGACAGCCGTGAGGACCGTGCCCCAGGTCCAGTCCACGACCATGACCGACGCGGGAAAGTCCTTCAGCGTGGCGTAATTCGTTGCGTCGTAGGTGCCATAAGCCACCAGGCCCAGCGCGGCGCCATATCCGGCTGCGCTCCAGATCGTGCCTGATCCCAGATTGGGGACGATCGCAAAGAACGCGATGCCGATGGCATAGACCAGATAGAACAGGACAGCCGCCGCAATGCGGGGTTCGGACAGCATGATGCTGCCCATCTGGCTTTCGTAGAATGGCCGCATCGTGCGGAGCCAGAGAAAGTCCAGGGGGAACATGACAACCGAGGCAGCCAGTGTCGCAAAGGCGAGTTGTCGGATTATGGGCAATGGTCCTGCATGAGATGAGCCTCTGGGCGTGCTGAAACAGCCAGCGGCCGGAGGCACAAGGCCGCCGACCGCCGATTGTCACTTGGAGCAAGGAAAATCGTCAAGCCTTGTCGATGATCTTCTTGACCGCATCCTTGCCCTTGCCGATGGCCTGCTGGGCTTCGCCCTTGCGCTCCTGGACGACGCCCTCGGCCCGCAACCTGTCGTTGCCCACGACCTTGCCTGCAGCCTGCTTGAGGTTGCCAGCGGCTTCATTGGCCAGGCCCTTGATCTTGTCGGTTGTGCTGCTCATGGGAGGTTCCTTTGTTGTTGGTCCCGTAGCGGACCGCAAAGGCAGAACCCGCGCCGACCGCAAAGGTTCCCTGACCGGTCTGTAAAAATGAGACGGCCCTCCGCCTGGAAGCGAAGAGCCGGGAAGACACGTCAATCGATCGTGCCGTTGATCAGACCTCGCGCCGGATAATCCTGAGCGCAAAAAGCAGGATGACAGCTCCGATTGTCGCGCCAAGGATGGCACCCGGCAGACCCCCGACGCTTCCCACGAAGTAGCCTCCAAACAGCCATCCGCCGATGATGGATCCCAGGATGCCGATGGCGATGTTTCCGAGCAGGCCATAGCCATACCCCTTGACGATGACCCCGGCCAGCCAGCCGGCCACACCACCAACAACAAGCCAGATCACAAGAGTTTCAGGTGCCATTTTTCTTCTCCTTTTGAAAATGCATGATGGACTGCGCCCCACATGAGACGCGATCACGTCTGGCTAACGCAGTGTGTCGTGATTTGTTCCATGAGGATCGTTCGGTTGCCACCTGCGGGCTGCATGAACACCCAACCCTTGCGATCAGGAAACCGGCAGCAGGCCTGTCCGAACCCAAAAATCTGCACGCTGCCATGGCTGAAAACCCCGGCGTTGAACGCCGGAGTTTTCGCATGGACAGACATGTGATCAGCAGGCGTAGCGGACGGCCTGTCCGTATTCGTCATAACCACGGCATGAGCGGCGGGCATAACCACGGGTCGGTGTGGTCGCCGCCCCTAGGATGGCACCACCTGCTCCACCGATCACCGCCCCGGCGATAGCGCCTCCCGGGCTTCGGGTCGCAACACCACCAATGACGGCACCGGTGCCTGCTCCGATGAGGCCTCCGGCAATGGCCCTGTCGGTCGGGTTGTAGGCGTTACAGGCCGTCAGACTTCCGGCGAGAACGACGGCGGCAAAGATGTGTTTCATGGGTCTATCTCCTGAAATGTCGAAGGCTGCCCGAGGGGACAGCCTTCCTGGGGAAGTGGATCAGCCGCGCTTCATCAGATCTGTCGGCTTGTACTCGGGAGCATTCTTCAAGGTCGCCTTGTCGATATCAACGACGAGCTTGGGCTTGCCGTTGGCATCGCGGGTCATCTGGAAGGACCGGTAGGTGACGGCCACCTTGTGCTCGCCGATGCCGAGAAATCCGCCCACGCCAACAACCGCTGCGAGCACGCGGCCATCGCCATCAATCAGGATCTCCTCGACGTCACCGACCTTTTCATTGGCACGGTTGTAGACGACCTGGCCCACGGCATCCGAGGCCCTCCAATGTGTCGGCATCCAGCTTCCCGAATAGAACATGTCCATCACGGGGCCGGGGGCGCTCATCGGGGGGTTGGCAGGAATAGTGGGTGCTGTGGTTTGTGCCAGGGCGGGAGACGCGAAGGCCGCACAGGCCACAGTCATGAGAAGGAACTTGCGAGAAAACATGGGATTTCCTTTCGAGGGAATTGAGATCGACGTTCACGGGTGAGTTCACGTTCGAGAGTCACCAACCCTTGGCCGGACTGCTGGTCTGGAGCAGCGCTGTCCACAACGATTGGCTGTGAAGTGAAACGCGACCAGTGGTGCAAATGTTCCCGCTGATGTCGTTCCAGAAACGGCACTTTTCTGCGGAACCAATTCCAGGCTCAAGCGTTTCGATGAGAGTGGCGCGACGCTGTCGTTAGGCTGAATGCTGTCGTGGGGCTGAATGCTGTTTGCTTCAGGTTCAATCTCAAAATTTCAAATCGGGACAATTACCATGCACATTCGCTATGGCTACGAGATCGAACTGGTCTGTGAGCAGCCGACGCCGTTGATCACGATGCTGGATGTTCATCCATCGCGCAGGAGCGATGTCACCGCGCCTGACGACATGCTGGTGACGAGCCTCCTGACGAGCGCCACCATCGATGGCTCGGATATCTACATTGATCAGTTCGGCAACATCTGCCGCCGTGTCCTTGCTCCTGCCGGGGGCGTGTCACTGTCCGGAAACGGTGTCATTCACGACTCGGGCTTTCCGGATCCCCAGCAGACCAATGCAAATGTCCTGCCGCCGGACAAGCTTCCCGCCGAGACACTGGCCTACCTGCTGGGCAGCCGCTATTGCGACACTGATCTGCTCGCCAGCAAAGCCTGGGCCAGGTTTGGCGATATCTCCGGTGGCTGGAACAGGGTGCAGGCGGTTTGTGACCATGTGAACAGCCTGATCCGCTTCAGCTTCGGGCAAGACCCCAATCTGCGCACCGCGAGCGAGGCCATCGCTGAAGGAACAGGGGTCTGCCGGGACTTTGCCCATATTGCCATCACGTTCTGTCGCTGCCTGAATATCCCGGCGCGCTATTGCACGGGCTACCTGGGCGATATCGGCGTGCCTCTGGACGGGCATCCCATGGATTTCAGTGCATGGTTCGAGGTCTATCTTGATGACGCGTGGTGGACATTCGATGCCCGCCACAACTCGCCCCGCATCGGGCGCATTCTCGTGGCGCGGGGCCGTGACGCGACCGATGTCGCCATGCTCAATTCGTTCGGTGCCCACACGCTCCGGCGCTTTGACGTCGTGACCGAGGAGGTCACGGGCGCACGCTATCCGCTGAATTCCAATGATCGCCGCGACCATTGGAGCGGCAGCACCTCGACTCAAGGTTGAACAAGAAACATGAAGTCCTTTCTGTTGATGGCGTCAGGATACTGGCGCGGGCCAAGTGCATCACGGGCCTGGATGTTGACAGTCCTTGTCTTGATTTTCCTGTTCGCGCAGATCGCCAGTCAGGTCGTGATCAATTCCTGGAACCGCACATTCTTCGATGCGCTCGAAAGCAAGAATCTGGCGGCTGTCACCGCCGCCATAGCCTGGTTGCCGCTGGTCATTGCCGCAGCATCGCTGTGCCTCTCGGGCCTGGTGGTGACGCGCATGCTGTTTCAGGCGCGCTGGCGGGAATGGATGACGAACAAGATCGCCGGATGGTGGATTGCAGACCAGCGCTACTACCGCCTGGGCTTCACCGCGCCAGACCAGACGGCACCGGAATTCCGCATTGCAGAGGATGTCCGGCTGGCCGTCGAGCCGTTGGCGGAATTTGCGCTGGGGCTGATCAGTGCCGTGATTACAGCCGCCACCTTTGCCACGATCCTCTGGCAGGTCGCGGGCTCGGCCTCGGTGTCGGTTGGCGGCGTGGCCTTTGAAATCCCGGCCTACATGGCTGTGGCCGCTGTCGTTTACGCGGTGGTGGCATCGCTGGCCGCCTATGTTGCGGGAAGCCCTCTCGTGCGAAAAGTCTCGGCCAAGAACGAGGCTGAGGCCCAGTTCCGGGCTGAGATGACCCGCTTGCGCGAGAATGCCGAGAGTATCGCCCTCATCCGCGGCGACAAGGACGAGCTTCTCTCCGTCCGCGAGACCTATGCCACTGTCGTGAAGACCTGGATCGGCATCATCCGGCAGCAGGGCGTGATCGCTCTGGTCATGAACACCAACGGGGCATTGTTCCCCATCATTCCCCTGCTGCTGGTCACGCCCAAATACCTGAACGGCGATCTGACCCTGGGTGCCGTCATGCAGGTGGTGGCAGCCTTCAGCGCCGTGCAGGGCGCGCTGGTCTGGTTCGTCGATAATTTCGTGCGTCTGGCCGAATGG